>CAYWAH010000005.1:0-22286 GCA_964456505.1 uncultured Clostridium sp.
TAATTTGTTCAATTCTGTTGAATAGATATTAATAGATTTTACTGGTTTTTGTAAAGATTTTTCCAAAGCAATTTTGTACAATTTCAATTGGTTTTCATATCTCTCTTTTAGTAAATTCTCATCTACATTTTTATCAGTTTTATAATCAACCAAAATCAATTCATTATTTTGATTTACAAAATACAAATCAATTATTCCTTGTACTAAAATTTTTGAATTAGAATTTTCAACTCCGACATTTAAATAAAATGGCGTTTCCTTTTTTACCTCTTTTGCGTTTTTTAATTCACTATACAAATCTGAATTCAAATAATTTTCAAAAACATTTTTATTGTTTAGTAAAAATTCTTTTTCAGCTTTCCTAATTTTTAAATCTTCAATAGTTTCATCAATGTTTTCGTCATTTAATTTTTGCATAACTAAATGAATTAGTGTTCCTTTTTGTGCAGGCAATAAATTATCGTTTGAATCTTCTCCTGTTAAGATATCATTGTTGATTTCAAATTTCTTTTCTTTATTTTTGTTGTTTTCAATGAATTCTTTTTTTACAAAAACGTCCCCATTTTCAAAAATTAAATCAGCATTTTTTAAAGCAGATACTGATGTTTTTGTTGGCATTTTTGTGTCATCTAAAAATTCATATTTCCAATTTAGCAACTCGTCAACTTTTTGTAATTTGGCTCCATTGGGTTTATTTTTTAAGAATGACAAATCAATATTTTGCAATTGTTTTTCTTGTGCTTTTGGTAACGATTCTTTTTTTATAAATTGTAATTTTACATTTGAATCTTCTTTATGTAGTTTTGAATATTTATAAACTAGTTCAATCCAATCTAAATATGTGTTGTATTTCGCAACAAGCATACTATCAATTTTTTCATCATGTGGTGTGCAGAATTTTTCAATCTCTTCTGTTTTCTTTTCAAAGTTTTCATATGAATTTTTGGCAGAGCCTACAATTATCAATTTGCTTTTTGCTCTTGTTAATGCGACATACAAAATACGCATTTCTTCAGATACCGCTTCGTTTACAGCTTTAATGTTTATTGCGCTTTTCGTTAGTGTAGGATATTCAATTGAGTTTCCTACATAGTTTACTCCTATTCCCATGTCTTGATCAAAAATTATTTTCTCTTTTGTGTCGCTCATATTAAATTGTTTACCCGCATTTGCAATAAACACAATTGGAAATTCAAGTCCTTTACTCTTGTGAATACTCATTATTCTAACAACATTATCATTTTCGCCAATGATTTTTGCATCGCCCAAATTTGAACTTTTCTTTGCTTCAACCTTTTCGATAAATGTAATAAAATTGTATAAACCTTTTAAACTTATTTTTTCATACTCTTTTGATTTTTCAAAAAGTTTTCTTAGATTTGCTTGTCTTTGTTCTCCGTTTACCATCATTCTAACATAATAATAGTATCCAGTTTTTGAGTAAATTTTCCATATCAATTCATCAAGTGGAATTTCTTTTTCTTCTTCTCTAAATTCTTCGATTAAAGAACTAACATATTCTACTTTTTCAACAAGCGCTTTGTTTTCAATTTTGTCTTTGTTATTTAAGAATTCTTTTATCGCATAATAATATGGTCCATCTCTTTTTTGCAATCTTATTTCTATCAAGTCGTTGTCATTTAGTCCACCGATTGGAGAGCGTAGTACAGTTACAAGAGGGATATCTTGCAATGGATTATCAATTACTTTTAGTAATGAAATAATTGTATCTATTTCTATTGATTCCAAATAGTTTGTAGCAGCATCTGAATATACTGGAATACCTACTTCCATTAATTCTTTTTCAAAGATTGGAGCAGTGTTTGCCACGCTTCTCATAAGTATTGCAATGTCTTTGTAATTTATTCCTTCTTGAACTAATTCATTTATTCTTTTTGCAACAAATTTTGCTTCATACGAAATTTCATCCAATGTATCAATTTCATCAGTTTGCTCTATTTCATTTTGATTTTTTTCAATTACATATATTTCAGTTTGCTTATTATAAGAACTTTGCTCTTCTTCTTTTCCTTGTTTCAAATATTCTTCATCAGTATAATTTATTTCGCCAACATTCTCACTCATTAAATCTTGAAAAACAATATTAACAAAATCAATTACAGATTTATCACTTCTAAAATTCTTGTACAATAAAATTTTTGTATCTTCTGACAAAGTATTAGAATTATCTTCGCATTTTTTGTAAGTATTATATTTGTTTAAAAATAAATCTGGTCTTGCTTTTCTAAAGCGATAAATACTCTGCTTTACATCTCCAACCATAAAAATATTGTGCCCGTTTGAAACGCTATTCAAAATTTTTTCCTGAATTAAATTGCTGTCCTGATATTCATCAACAAGAATTTCATTGAAATTATAGTTCTTTGCAATCTCTGTTTTTTCACCATTTTCATTAACTAAAAGTTTCAAGGCCATGTGTTCAATATCAGAAAAGTCAACAATATTTTTTTCTGTTTTCATTTGTGAAAATGTATCTGTAAACTCATTTAAAATCTTTTGCAATTTTTTCAATACGTCATACATTTCCCTTATGTCTGCAGAAACTTCTTCAGAAGAAAATTTAAAATAACTTTTTATCTTTTTTTCAAAATTTGTTTTTACATCATCTCTAATTATTTTTGCCTTTTCTTTTAGTTCCTTGTCATCTTCTGAAATTTTGCTGATAGTTGGCCATCTACTCCATTCCTTTGAATTTATTTTTTCATAGGCTTCGTTCCAATTATTAAAATTTATACTTTCTAAATCTTCAATATCATCTAAAATTATAGAATTACATTTTACTAGATCAGGAATATTTTCAACAAGACTTTTTGCATTTTTCAAATTGATTATTCCATTTTCGATTGCGTTTTGTGTACATTCAATAATCTCTTTCCCCCATTTTGTTTTTGAAAAATCATGTTTCTCATTTATGTTATAATCTTCAATTGCATCGTTTAACCATTTTTCTGGGAATGGGACACTGCTAATAAATTCAAACATATTTAATATAATGTCTTTTAACTTTTGGTCATCTTTGTATGTAGTATATTTTTCAATCAAATCAAGGAAATCTTTATCGTGATTTTCATAATTGTTTTCAAAAACTTTTTCTATTGCTTCTTGCTTCATTATTTCAATTTCGGTTTCATCACCAACTCTAAAATTAGCACTCACGCCAAGTTCAAAAAAATTGTTTCTAATTACATCCAAGCAAAATGCATGTATGGTTGAAATGTGTGCTTGGTTTATTAAATTTATTTGCTTTTGCAAGTTGCTATCATTTGGATTTTTATCTATTTCTTCATAAATTGCGTTTAATATTTTTTCTCTCATTTCACTTGCTGCTGCGTTTGTAAATGTAACTACAAGCAAGTCATCTATGTTTACTTTTTCTTTTATTATTTTATTTAAAATACGCGCAACTAATACAGTGGTTTTACCACTGCCTGCTCCTGCTGAAACTAATATGTTTGCGCCACTCTTTTCAATTGCTTGCTTTTGCTCATTTGTCCAAGCCATCTTTTCCTCCAAGTGAAATATGCATAAATTATATTTTTATCATATACTCTTATTTATTTTTTGTCAATTAATATTTTTAGAGAAAACTTGCTTATATTAATTAAAATAGTGATAATGTCTTAAGTAGTTAAAAACAAAAAAGGTAAATAAATTTAAATTTACCCACCTCTTTTGTTGATTAATTTATTAATTTGTTAACTTATAGATTCTAATAATAATTTTTTATTTCAATTTTTCAATTTCTTCTTCTGTTAATCCTGTGTATTTAGAAATTATGGAAATATCTACTTTATCCTTTTTCATTAACTTGGCAACTTCTAATTTGTTCTTTTGTGCTCCTTCTATTAATCCTGATTTGTGTCCTTCTTGTTTGCCTTTTTCCATTCCTTGTTTCATTCCTTCTGCCATGCCTTCTTCTCTAGCGACTCTTTTCATATTTCTTTCATCCATTTCGCCTTTTTCTTTTAATTCAGCAAGTCTTATTAGTTCTTCATCGCCAAGTATTACATCGTATTTTTCTGCAGCTTCTTTTATTTTATCATTCTCTTCCATAATCTCTTTTACCTCCACACTATCAGGATTATTTAAGAATAACATCCATTGGGTTAAATTGTCATCTAACTCCTTGTGCTTTTGCTCAAGAAGTTTTGGTAATTCAATTATACAAAGGTCCAATTTGTTTGTCAATATTTTCTTCCTATCTTTTGTCTCAATTATTTTCCAATTAGTATAGAAATTTTCAATGTCCTTTAAGTCTTCAATTTTGAAATTAAGAATTGCAATACTTATTGTTCTTTCTAGTTTGCTATAATCTTGGCTTTTGTTTAAGTTTTTTGAAAACTGCTTTGCCCAATAGAAAAGCATTCTATCTATCATGTTTCCATAGTCGATCAATTGTACCTCAACATTACATTGAATATTATTTTCAAGTTTTACCCTCAAATCTAGTATTCCAAGTTTGCTTTTCAAATAATCTCTGTTAGTATGTGTGGATACATCCATATTAATTTCAGTTATATTTTCTTTTATTATGCTGGAAAGAAATGCCTTAGTTATATCCTCGTTTCCTGGCTTAAATAGTTCCTGAAATATAACATCATTCTTTGGCTTAAATTTTCTTCTGTTCTCTAATAATTTTTCGTTTTTCTTTTCTTCTTCTACATTGTAATTAATTTTTTCTGTCATAGGCAATAACCTCCTTGATTGTTTTTGATTTTTTTAATTTGGAATTTTTAATTTCGAATAAAAAATTTAATGAATTAAAAATATAAGCATTAAAAAATGCTATAAATAGAATACACTATTTATAGCATCTTTTATCATTTGTGTCAATAGATTTTTAGCATAAATCGTTCGCCAAATTATGACAAAAATTTACATTTTATTTTTCATTTTAATATTCTAAATTTCCATAGTATGCATCGGTTAGGATTTGTTTTATTTCTTCTACTAATGGTGTACGTGGATTGGCAGAAGTACATTGATCTTCAAAAGATCTATATGCTAAATCATCTAGTTGTGCTAAGAATTCTTTTTCATCAACACCTGCATCTTTCAAAGACTTTGGTATTCCAACATCATCTGCTAATTTTCTTGTTTCACGAATCAAAGATTGCAATCCTTCATCATCTGTATATGCTGGAAAATTCATTCTTCTTGAAATATCTGCATATTTATGCTTTGCCTTGTAAAATTCATATTTAGGGAATGACACAAATTTTGTTGGGTCATCAACACCATTATATTTTATAACGTGTGGCAACAATATTGCTACTAACTCTCCGTGTGGTAAGTGGAATGCTGCTCCTAACTTATGAGCCATAGAGTGGTCAACGCCAAGGAAAGCATTTGAGAAAGCCATTCCAGCAATTGTTGCAGCATTGTGCATTCTCTCTCTTGAATATTCATCTCCATTGTTATATGAATTTCTTAAATTTTTAAATACAAGTTCTGCAGCTTTTTCAGCCAATCCATCAGTATAATCTGATGCCATTGTCGAAACATAAGCTTCCAAAGCATGTGTTAAAACATCCATACCTGTCATACCAACAGATGATTTTGGTAATCCCATTACCAAATCAGGATCAATTATTGCAACATCTGGCGTCATTTCATAATCTGTAAATGGATATTTTTTGTTGTTCTTTTTGTCTGAAATAACAGCAAACGAAGTTACTTCAGAACCAGTTCCAGATGTTGTTGGAATGCATACAAGTTGTGCCTTTTCTCCTAATTTTGGGAACTTGTAAGTACGCTTTCTTATATCCATGAATTTTAATTTCATTCCTTCAAGGTCTGCATCTGGGTGTTCATAAAATAGCCAAATTCCTTTTGCAGCATCTATTGAACTTCCACCACCCAATGCAATAATTACATCTGGTTGGAAAGCATCTGCTATTGCAACACCTTTTTTAATTGTGTCTATTGATGGATCTGGCTCAACCTCTGAGAAAATTTGTGAGTGAACATATTGCTCTCTATTTCTTAAATGATATAGAATTTTATCTACATACTTTAATTTTACCATCGTTTCATCACAAACTATTAATGCTTTTGTGATGTTTGGCATTTTCTCTAAATACTTAATCGAACCTGATTCAAAATATATTTTATTTGGAACTTTAAACCATTGCATATTTACTCTCCTTTTCGCAACTCTTTTAATATTTATCAAATTCTTACTTGTAACATTTGATGTGGTTGAGTTTCCTCCAAATGTACCACAACCTAATGTTAACGATGGTAAATTTGAATTGTAAATATCTCCGATTGCTCCATGACTTGATGGAGAGTTAACAATTATTCTTCCAACTTTTACAGTATCTGAAAATTTTTGTATTACATCATTATCTTCTGCATGAATTACAGCCGAATGTCCAAGTCCTCCAAATTCAATTAACTTTTCTGCTAATGCAATTCCTTCATCAGCATTTTTTACAGTATAGTATGCAAGTACTGGGCTCAACTTTTCTTTTGAAAATGGATATTCTATTCCAACTCCATTTTCCTTCAAGACTAATACTTTTGTTTCTTTTGGAACTCCTTCTATTCCAGCCATTTCTGCTATTTTATAAGGACTTTGTCCAACAACAAAACTATTTAGTTTGTCTTCTGAAAACATTTCTTTACGAAGTTTATCTGTTTGTTCCTTGTCTAAAAAGTAACAACCATCTTCCTTCATAAGTTTCTCGAATTCATCTGATATTTCTTCATCAACAATTACTGATTGTTCAGAGGCACAAATCATTCCATTATCAAATGATTTTGACATTACCAAATCGTTTACAGATGTACGAAGTTTAGCCGATTTATTTATGTAACAAGGTACATTTCCAGGTCCAACACCAAGTGCTGGTTTTCCAGAAGAATATGCCGCTTTAACCATAGCATTTCCGCCTGTTGCCAAAATCAAATCAATGTCTTTATGGTTCATTAGAGCGCTTGTTGCTTCAATTGAAGGTTTTTCAATCCATAAAATACAATCCTTTGGAGCTCCTGCTTCAATTGCAGCATCTCTTACAACTCTTGCTGCTTCTGATGAACATTTTTGAGCACCAGGGTGAAAGCCAAAGATTATTACATTTCTTGTTTTTGCAGAAATTATTGATTTAAACATGACAGTAGAAGTTGGATTTGTAACAGGAGTAACTCCTGCAATTATTCCAACTGGTTCCGCTATTTCTTCATAACCTTCTTCTTCGTTTACATTAATTACGCCAACAGTTTTGTCGTGTTTTATGCTATGATAAATGTATTCAGTTGAGAACAAGTTCTTTGTAACTTTGTCTTCAAATATTCCTCTTTTTGTTTCTTCAATTGCAAGTTTTGCAAGGTTTTGGTGTTCTCTCTCTCCTGCCATAGCCATTGCTTTTACTATCTTATCAACTTGCTCTTGATCAAGTTTCATATATTCTTGTTCTGCAATTTTTGCTCTTGCAACTAAGTCATCTATCATTTTGTTTATTTCAATTTTTTCTTCTTCTGTTGCTTCGCTCATAATTTTTCTCCTTTGTAAAACATAATTTTTCAAATTAAGTATAACCTAACGGAATAAAAAAAGCAACAAAAAAAGACAAATTTCAAACAAATAACATATTTGAATTTTGTCAATTTTTATTGCTATTTAATTTTCTCGAACTTTTTCCATTCACCTTTTTTAGGTGGGTAGCATGTGAAAGTCATTTCTTTTTTTAGTGTTGGATGGATAAAAGAAAGTTCATAAGCCCATAAACAAATTCCGCTTCCTTGTCCTCTTCCATGGTATTTATTATCTCCATAAATTGCATGCATTCTGCTTGAAAATTGTACTCTAATTTGATGGTGTCTTCCTGTGTGTAAATCAATTTTTACTAGTGACAAATCTTCTTTTGGATTATACTCAACCACTTCATAATCTAATGAAGCAAGTTTTGCATTTTTCTTTCCTTCTTTCACCACATAACTGGTATTTTTCTTTTCATCTTTCCACATATAATCATTAAATGTGGAAGATTCTTTTTCCATTTTACCATTTACAATCGCTAAATATTTTTTTGAAAATGTTTTGTTTCTTACTTCTTCACTCAATCTTGATGCTGCTTTTGAAGTTCTTGCAAATACCATTACTCCACCAACCGGTCTATCTAATCTGTGTACTAATCCAAGATAAACATCTCCTGGTTTATTGTATTTTTCTTTTATGTATTTTTTTACTATTGTTAACATATCTTCATCACCTGTTTTATCTGCTTGTGATGGAATATTTGGTTCTTTTACAACAACGATTACGTGATTGTCTTCATAAAGTACGTTAAGCATCTGATTTTTCCTTTCTATTATTTTTCCCATCTGCCATAAATTCCACATGGTAAAATCAACTCTGAATCTTTCATTGGCAAGCCAATTTCTCCATTTGAAAATTTTCCGTTTTTTATTTTCTTATTAGTTAAATTTAGTCTTAAAATATCTTCTAATACTTGGCTTGAAATTCCTGTTGTATATGAGTTTATTAAAAAGAATAACGGATCATCTGAAAGTACATTTGTGCAAAGTTTTACTAAATCAAAAATGTCCTTTTCAAATTTCCAAACCTCTCCATTTTTTCCTCTTCCATAAGATGGTGGGTCCATTATAATTGCATCATAATGATTTCCTCTTCTTATTTCTCTGTTAACAAATTTGGTAACATCATCAACCAAATATCTTACTTTTCTATCTTGAAAACCTGATGATGCAACATTTTCCTTTGCCCACTCAACCATTCCTCTAGAACTATCTACATGTGTAACTTCTGCTCCTGCTGACAAACACGCAACAGTTGCTGCACCAGTATATGCAAATAAATTTAGAACTTTGATAGTTCTTTTTTCACTCTTTATTTTGTTAATCATCCAGTCCCAATTTACTGCTTGTTCAGGGAATAGTCCAGTGTGTTTGAAGCCCATTGGTTTAATATTAAATGTTAAATTTTTATATTTTACTTGCCATGATTTTGGAAGTGATTTTTCAAATTCCCAGTGACCTCCACCAGATTCACTTCTTTCATAAGTTGCATTTGCCCTCTTCCATTTTTCTTTAAATGTTTTTTCGTTCCATATTATTTGAGGATCTGGTCTTACTAAAATAATATCTTTCCATCTTTCAAGTTTTTGACCATCTGCCATGTCAAGTATTTCATAATCTTTCCAATCTTTTGCTACAATCATTTCTTTCTTTTATCAATTTTTCAATTGATATTTCCTTTCTTTTTTATTTTTGTCATATTTTCATACACCTCTGCATATAATTATAAATATGTTTGGAGGTACTTATGAAAAAATTTGCATTATACATTTTATTTGCTATTATTTGTTTATCTTGTGTTTGGTTCGGGCTAATTTGTCAATTTATAAGCTTGCTAAATCTAATCTAATTTATTCAAGACTTTCCTTTATTGTTTTTGCAAGTTCTTGATTTATTCCTTTTACTTTTGCTATATCTTCAACACTTGCCTTTTTAATATTTTCTATGCTACCAAATTCTTTTAACAAAAGAACTTTTTTTGCTGTGCCAATTCCTTTGATATTATCAAGTTCAGATTTTGACATTGATTGGTCTCTTAATTTTTTATGATATCCAATCGCAGTATTATGAACTTCGTTTTGGAAATTAGTTATCAAATTAAATACTTGTTCAGAAATTTCTATTTCATTTCTATTTTCATCCATCAATGCTCTTGTTTGATGTTTGTCATTTTTTACCATTCCATATACAAATATATTGAGCCTTATTCCAATTTCATTTTCAATATTTTTTAGTGCCTTTTGGGTTGCGTGAATTTGTGTAATTCCACCATCTGCTAAAATCATATCTGGTAAAGTTCCAAAGCCTTTGCTTTCTTCATATTTGTTTTTTATTTCATCTGGCAATTTGTTTATTTTCTCAGCAGTAATTTTGGTTGGAATTATAATGTCTCTTTTGTAATCAATACTATCAAAAGGCATTGCTAACACTTTGTCCAAATCGATTGAATGGCGAAGTCTTCTCGTGATAGTTTCTTCCATTGATTTGGGATCATCTTGTCCAACAACTGTTTTTATTCTAAAACGTCTTGATAAATTTTTCTTTATCATTCCATCTATCATAACACACATTGCAGACACTTGGTATTCTCCAGAAATATTTGAAATATCATACGATTCTATTCTGTGTGGCAACCTTGGTAAGTCTAATGTGTCTTTCAAATCAACAATAACATTTTTATTGGATTTTTCTTTGTTGTCTAATGTAATTTTTGCATTGTTTTCAGCCATCTCCACAAGTTTAACTTTTTCGCCTTTTTGTGGAACTTTAATTTCTACTTTTCTACCAGCCTTGTTTGTTAACCATTCTTCTAATAATTCTCTATCTTCGAAATCATCCCTTATCATTATTTTGTGTGGGATTATTTTCTTATCGGCATAATATCTTTCAATGAATTCTTGAATAATGTCACTATCTTCTTCGTCGCTCAAACCTTTGAAGAAGAAATTGTCTCTTCCAATCATTTTGCTATTTCTAACATAAAATATTTCAATGCAAACTTCTTGTTCACTCTTGTAAATTCCAATTACATCAATATCGTTTTCAGACAAATTTGAAACTTTTTGTCTTTGCGAAATACTATCAACTGCTAAAATTTCGTTTCTATAAATTGCTGCTTTTTCGTATTCCTGTTTTTCTGATGCTTCATTCATTTGAGTAATTAATTCTTTTCTTACTCCATCTGTCTTTCCTTCAAGTATTGATATTATTTGATTGATTCTGTTTCTATATTCTTCTTTTGAAATGTAGCCCATACATGGTCCACTACATTTATGAATATAATAATTTAAACATGCTCTATCTTTATATTTAAACTTTTTACATTGTCTTATTTGGAATTTTGTTTTTATAAATTCACACATTTCCTTTGCTGCTGTTGAGCTAGCATAAGGTCCAAAATATTTTGCTCCATCATTTAAAATTCTTCTTGTGATGTATACATCTGGATACTCTGCTTTTACATTTATTTTTATGTATGGATATGTTTTGTCATCTTTTAAAAGCACATTAAATTTAGGCATATTTTTTTTTATTAGATTACACTCTAGTATCAATGCCTCTTGCTCGTTATCACACACAATGTATTCAAAATGATCTATCAAAGAAACCATATTCAAAATTCTTTGTGTTTTCTTTGTTTTTCTAAAATATGAAGTTACCCTTCTCTTCAAAGAAATTGCCTTGCCTACGTATATTATTTTGTCATTTTTATCATGCATAATATATACGCCTGGCTTTTGAGGCAATTTCTTTAGTTCTTCTTCTATATTAAACATTAATTTTTGAGCATTACCTTTCTTTATACTCTCTCATTAAATATCCACTTTCTTTTGTAAAACATTAAACTTCTCTACATTTTACTACTAATCTTCTTGCTCCATATTGAGTACATGTAATTAGTGTTAGCTCTTTTTTTCCATCTGTCAATTGGCTTGTACAACTAACATCTGTTGGTTCAACAACATATTTATTATAAACTGCATAAGTAAGCGTTCTTCCTGATAAATCTGTTAATTTTACTTTATCACCTATTTCTGCATTTTTTAATTTTCCAAACATCTTACCACTTCTATAGTTGTGACCAACTATACAATAATTTCCTATTTCATTTGGCTTTGGTCCCCAATATTTACAAAGTGAAACTTTTAAAAGTGATTCAGATTCACTAGATAATACTGAATAATTTATTCCTAATTTTGGATATTCAAACACGCCATCTGTTTGATATGTATTTCCATCACTTGTTTTAACTGCACTACGAATTTGGGTTGATTCGTTTTCATGTGTTGTGTTTTCTACAACTGGAGCTTGTTCAACGGAATTTTCTTCTTCATCATCTAGTGCAAATACCATTGCTTGTTCTTCTGCTGTAGTATTATCTGATTCTTGTGCTGCAAGGATTTCCTGCCCAAGTTTTTCTTGCTGTGTTTTGTCAACATCAATATAAATATATAAAGCAAGGAGCGCCAAAAATGTAATCAAGGAAATGTAAAATAATATTTTATAAAATATTCTTTTTCTTTTCATTTCTTTAGTAACATATATCTTTTCAGAAACTAAAATTTGATTCATTCTGTCCTCCTTTCTTGCTATTTTTATTTATACATTTTTTATAATACTTTTTCACATTTAATTTTTGTTTTTTCTTTTATAATTTGCAATCAATTTATGGTAATTCCTAATTAATAATTTTTTAGCCTTTTTTAACTAGATCTTTTTTCAACTCTAATATTTTACAATTAACTCATTAAATTTGCAATATCGGCAAATTGTTGTAATGATAATTTTTCGCCTCTAACATTTTCATCAATGTTCAATTGATTTAATATTTTTATTAACTCATCTTTTTCACAAATTGATGATAATGAGTTTGTTAGAGTTTTTCTTCTCATATTGAAATTTGCTTTTATTATTTCAAAAAATTTTTCTTCATCATTTACTTTGACTCTTTTTTCTTTTAACTTTGTTATCCTTACAATTGCAGAGTCAACTTTTGGGCTTGGAATGAAGCATTCTTTTGTTACATAATCAACTATTTCAGCATCAGCATAATAGTTAACTAAATATGTAATTGCTCCTGCTTCTTTATCTCCAGGTTCAGCACATATCCTTTGTGCGACCTCTTTTTGAATTAGAATTGTAATGTCCTTAATATTTGATTTCAACAATTCTGTGATTATTGTTGTTGTAATGTAATATGGTAAATTTGCTACCACTTTTGCATTTGGTGTAATTTTATCTATGTCGACTTTTAAAATATCATCATTGATAATCTCCAAATTTTTCTCGAGTATAAATCTTTTTTTCAAGACTTCGCACATCTTTGGATCTTTTTCAACTGCAATTACATTCTTGGCTTTTTTTACTAATAGTTCCGTCAAATTTCCAAGACCCGGTCCTATTTCTAGAACTGTATCTTCTTGCGTAACATCTTGTGCTATTGTATTTAATGCTTGTTCATCAAACAAAAAGTTTTGTCCTAGATTTTTTATTGCGTGTATATTAAATTGTTTCATCAATAATTTTGTTTCTGTTAATGTGTCCAAATTTACTCCTTATTTTTTTCTATTTTTTATTCGAGCATTTATATATAATCAAAATTCAAATTTAGAATTTGGATTTTTTTGATTTTTAATTAAGCCTTTTCATTTTGTTTTTAATTCAATATCTATTTTTTACTTGTTAGTTCTGCGTAGCAGTTGCTTTTTCTTGTAATGTTACAGTAATTACTGTACCCTCGTCTACTGATGTACCAGCCTTTGGATTTTGTGCAATTACCTGTCCGCTTCCCGTACTTGAAATATTTAAATTCTTCGCTTCAAGCATATTCTTTGCAACCGAAAGAGTAACACCTTTCAAATCTGGAACCTCGGTGCTAACTCTCGAATCATTTCCTTGTGTATAAACTTTTACAATACCACCACTCAATAATTGTGTACCGCTCTTTGGAACTTGCTCTGTAACAACTGCAGTAGCATCTCCAACAGCAGAGCATTTTAATCCTTGGCTCTCCAATGTTTTGCGTGCCTCTGCAACTGTCTTTCCAGAAAGTTTTGGCACTGTAATTGTATTGCTTGTTCCCTCATTCGTTGTTTGATTATTTGATGGAATATTTAAATATGGTAATACCTCTGACAATATTTGTGAAACAACTGGTGCTGCAATTGTACCACCATAATGGACTGCTGAATGTGGGTCATACAAGGTAAGTAAGCATACAAGTTTTGTATTTTGTACTGGTGCTATTGCCAAGAAAGATGAAACATATCCGTTTTCTGGGTGACTTGGATCAGCCTCAGATGTACCAGTTTTTCCACCAATTGTGTATCCTGAAACTTGAGCATACGTTCCGCCACCTTCTTCAACAACACCTTGCATAATATCTTTTACTGTGTCAGCAGTTTCTTTTGAAATAACCTGTCTTTCAACATTTGTTTCAACTGTTTCGATATTTCCTGTATCAGTATTTTCAATTCTATCAACTAAATGTGGTGTAACCATTACACCCTCATTAGCAATTGCACTTACTGCTTTTACTAACTGCATTGGTGTAATTGTGAAACGTTGTCCAAATGACATTGTTGCAAGCTCAGTATTTCCAACTTTATCAATTGACCAGAAAGAACTATTTCCTTCATCAGGCAAATCAATTCCTGTATGATCAAAAAATCCAAAGCCATCCAAATATTTATAAAATAAAGTCTTGCCAATGCGCTGTCCTAATTGAATTAATGCTGGGTTACATGAATTTTCCAATGCTTGCTTCAAAGTTTGAGAGCCATGTCCTGCAGGATATTTGGCACACTTAATAGTAACTCCGTTAACGGTTTGTGTACCATTGCAATAGAAATCTCCAGCAACATTTTCTTGAGTGATGTTTTCTTCCAAAGCAGTAGCAGCAACTATTGTTTTAAAAGTAGAGCCTGGTTCATAAGTATCTACAACTGCTTTATTTCTCCACATTTTGTATAATTCATTTGTTTTTTCTTGTTGAGATAATTTATCATAACCATTAGAAATCATTGTTTCATTAGGTGTAAAAGGCGAATTCAAATCATAATTTGGATATGTTGCCATTGCAAGAATTTTTCCGGTAGTTGGATCTTCAATAATAACATTTCCCCCTCTATGACATTCGTTCTCTTCAACAGCCTGCTTCAAATATTTCTCTGCAACAGATTGAATATTTGAATCAATTGTTAAGTATAAATTGCTTCCATTTTCAGGAGCAATGTATTGCTCATTTTGATCTGGTATAGCTTTCTGTGCTGCAGAAATTGAAGTAGTCATCTTACCATTGGTACCTCTAAGAATACTATCATATTCAGACTCCAATCCATCCAATCCTTGATTATCAGTACCGCATGCTCCTATTACATTTGAAGCAAGTGAACTGTATGGATAATATCTCTTTGTGTCTTCATCAATATTTATTCCACTTGTTACGTCATTCTCTTTTAGCCATTCCTTAAACTCATCAACCTTGTTCAATTCAACTTTTGATGCAATTACAACTGCTTGTTTGTCGCTATTGAACTTTGCTAATGTTTCATTATAATCCAAAGAAAATAATTCAGAAGCCTTTTTTGCAATACTCTCTCTCAAAGTTTGGGTTTGTGCATCATTAACTTCTCCATTTACCTTTTTTACAATATATTTTGGATTAATTGAAATTGTATCTACATCAGCACTAATTGCTAAAGCCTTTCCATTGCAATCAAAAATTGTGCCTCTTTTTGCATCTATTTCTGTACCGGCAGTAGTTTGACTATATTGCTTTTGCTTTAGTTCATCTCCTTCAACGAATTGTAAATAGCCAATTCTTCCAACTAATGCAAGAAGCAAGGCAATAACGATTAATAAAAAGCCAAATCTTCTCATTGAAAATGATTTCGTTTTTTTCTTTTCTTCTCTATATTTTTTACTTTTAGAAATTGGAACAACTTTTTTATTACTCATTTTCCTTTTTTCCTATTTTACTCTCTCCTATTTTCCTTTTGTACATTTACATTTCAAGCAATTTTATCATATAAATTTTATCATTTTAAAAATATAAAATCAATACTTCAAGTAATAAAATTAAGCAAAATAAAATGAATTCAAATTATTAGACTCTATACTAACAATTTGAATTCACTTCATTATTATTCTTTAATTTTCACACCATTTACATCTTTATATTTTCGATTCTTATTAATTTCCATTTTATGCTCAATTTCATCTGATAAATTTTTTCCTAACATTTGAGAAAGTCCCATTAGATAAATTGCAATGTCTGCTAATTCATCACCTAAATCATCTTTATTTTTTCTATATGCATCAAAAGCTTCTCCTACTTCTCCATATAATAAGCAAAATTCTTTTTCAACATTTGTAGTATTAAAACCTTTTTCCAATTTATTTTTCCATACTTCTTTTTGCATTTCATTTAGTTCCATAATTCTTCTCCTTAAAATCATTATATTTATCAATAATATTTTTTATTCTTTTATTATAAAAATTTCTTTGATCTTCTATATTAATATTGTGATTATAAATAACAAATACTGGTAGTCTTGCATTGCTAATATTTTTTATTTTAAAGTTGTCTTGTGTTTCATATCTAAAAATATCTTCCTTGTATATTTTTTTCATTGTATCCTCAGAAACAAAATGTCCTCCATCATTTTTTCTTTTTTCATTTCTTATTAATCTTTCCTCTAATCTAGCTCTTAAATTAATAATTATACAGTTCTCTTTATTCTCTGTATTTTCAATTACATTTTTTAATCCATAATCATATGGATTTCTATTTAATTTTTCTTTATATAATTTATCATTTCCCCTTGCAAATTGAATAATAACATTTTTCCCTTTGTATCCTTTTACAGAATATAGTAATATTTTATCCCATAGTTCTGGTCTAATTATATCATGTCCTTTTCCATTTTTTGCTTTTTGTGAATAAAAGCAAATATTTTGATTTGATTTTTTATATTCTTCAATTATATCTTTTGCATATTTAACTTTTTTCAAGTAATTGTTTTTTTCTTTTAATTCATCGTCTATTTTAAAAACTTCCAATAAAGGATTTAAATCATCTATAATATCATATATTCCAAAATTACTAATAAAGTATTTAATAAAAGTTGTTTTTCCCGTGCATGAATTTCCTATTACAATAACTGTTTGTGGAATTTTATATATTCTTGTGTTGTTCTGTATTTTATATGTCTTTTTTGTGGGTCCTATCATAGATATAGATTTTCTAGCAATTCCAACTCCATTTCTTAATGAATTTACCAAGTCATGATTTTTTATATATTCTGCTAAAAATCCACCAATAAATGAGTCCCCTGCGCCTGTAGTTGATTTGATATTATTTACCTTTTTTATGTATTCCATATAATTTTCTTTTTGGTCTAAAACAATTGCTGGATTACTCTCATTTGTAATGCAAATAGTTTTAATATCCAAGATATTTTCTTTTATTATGTTGTATTCCTCTAGGTTGCAAAATAAGATGTCAATTTTCGAACTGTATTTTCTCAAAAATGGTAAAATATAATTTAAACTATATTTAATCACGTCAACCGATAATGTATTATATTCAATCTGGCATTTAGAAAATATAGAATCAATATTAATGCCTTTTCTAAAAGACACATGCAGATGTTCTGTTTTTTCTTTTTTTCCATTATACTTTACTTCTGTATAATTTTTTCCTACACATTCTTGATTATTTTCATTAATCGAAAATTGAGTCATGTTTTCAACTTCATTTCCCAAAAAATCTATTTGGTTATTTCTTATTTTCTTTATTGTCTTTTCATCTGCATTACCAATAATTCCAATTTTCAAATTAGGATTTACTGATTTTGATGCAAACGATGAATAAATTGAGCTACCGCCTAAAGATTCATATTTATTCTCATTACAAATAATTGTATCATTAGAAATATTACCTATATAAATTATATCTTTCATTAATAAATCCTTCTATTTTTTCACATAATTCATTTGGTTTAAGTTTAGATGTGTCTATTTTTTCAATATAAAAATAATTTTTCATAACATTCATTACCATTTCATATCTTTGATTTAACTTTTCATAATAGTTCTCAATATTCTGGTAATCACTTATATTATTTTTTCTTCTGTTTAGAAGTATATTTTTCTCTGCTGTAAGGTATATTATTGCAATATTTTTACTTGTATATGCTTCTATAATTCTTTCTAATTGTTTCTTATTTATCCTACAGGAGTTTCTTATTACAGGTCCATAAACGAGTTCTGAAATAAAGCTTCTGTCCATTATAGTTTTATTATTATAATTTAATATTGGACTAATATATTTGTTTTCTAAATCAGTGTTTTGTGGATCATAATTATAATGAAACTTTTTCATACCATTTTTTTCAAGGAAATCGGCAATTGTAGTTTTTCCTGTTCCATCTATTCCTTCTAATATTATCATATATTACCACGCCCTTATTTTTTTCTTTCTTTATTGCACTTTTCATTTGCTAAATAGTTTTTATATAATATACATTCTTTAAATAAATGTTTATTGCAATATAGTCTTTTGTAATAAATAAGAATCAAATGAATTAACCATGTTGGATGAGCTTTATTTTCTATATTAAGGCTGCTATATCCGCATTTTTCAACGATATCACTAAAGTCATTTTCATTTATAATTTTTTCGATTTGTTTACTGAAATCTTGATTTCCATTTTTTATGTTGCTTTTCTCAAATCCTATGCATGGAAGTTCTATATCTTTCATTCCACTATCTACTGGAATTACTCCGCAGTAGTATCCTTTCATATATAAAACGCAACATTGAGCTACTTTATATGACGCACCCTTTACATTTTTTGCAATTAATTCTATTGCTTCATCATTTGATGCAGATGTTAATTTATCTCCAAAATTTTCTATAAATTCAATCATTGAATTAATATATGAATATCTTGAATTTGATAAACCTAATGGCTTGATAATGTTAATAATTTTTTCTTTATCCATATTTTTAATCTCATCATATGAATATTCATTAAGTTTTTTTATTACTTTTGAATATGTTTCAATCATATTATAAGATATTCTTGTTGATAATCCAGCAATTATTAACCTTTTTTTTGGATCATTCACATATAAAGGCCACCACATATTATCATCATGATTTTTATATACTTCTCTTTTTACGTCTTCTTGTGAACCACAAAGTTCCACAATTTCTTTAAATTTTTCTTTATCCATCATATTTTATTAGATCCTTTTTTATTTTATAAAACTGACAATAATTGCTTGAAATAATCTTTGTTTCTAATTTGTCTTCCAAACTTTTTATCAGGTGTATTGTAGGCAAATTTGTACACGAAATAATAATATTTTTATATTTCTTTTTATATTCTTTCATAATGACTTGAGCCAATTTTTCTTTTCCAAAATTAAAATATTCTTCACTATGTAATAAGTTCAAATTTAACATATTTAAAATATTTATTTTATTTCTTTCAAGAAATTTTTTTACCTCGTTTCCTATTTCGTTATCATATGGAGTTATTAACATAGCCTCATAAATCTTTAAGCATTTAGCAACTTCAACAATCGAATCAGCAGGATTATTTAACATTTTATCATTAGAAATAATGCTTGCGGATGTACAAAACGAATAAATTTTATCAATTCCTATATATTGCATTTGTTTTATTTTCTCATCGCAATTACTTGCTATTTCATTTAAAAATTTTATTTTGTTTTCAGTATATTTAGTTTTATTATCTAATTTATAAATATAAAATGTTTCTTTATTGCTATCAAAAAATTTTTCGTTAAATAATAACTGCAATTCATTTTCAACTGTTAAATTTGTATTTGGTACAAGTAGTCCAATTCTATTCACTTTCTATTATTTCTCCTAATATCGTTCTGTTTTTTATAACATTTTTAACTTTTATTGTATAGAATTTATCCAAAGTTAACTTTTGGTTTTCAATTATAACTCTTACAGGGCAAGTTGCCATTTGTCTTAAAATTGAATTTTTTCCATCATACATTTCCATTCTTAAATGTTTAATTATTAATCCTTCTGGAAATAGCTGCTTTAACATAGGTATAGAAAATTTTTCATTTATTTTAGATTGCCATTCAGAAAATTCTGTTAAATTTTGTTCGGTATAATTATCAAATTGTTCTCCATATGGTGATGTTAGTTTTCTAACAAACACTCTTCTAACCCAATTTTCTGAATTTAATATCTTTTTAAAACTTTCTATATTTATTTTTAAAGTTTTATCTGTTTGCCCATCTAACCCATAAATTATATTTATTCCAGGAAGTAATTTAGGCATTCCAGATTCTCCTCGTATCTTACCATATTTATTTATTTTTTCTATTGCTCCAAAAATATCCTCTATCGTTCCATTTAAATTGCATTTTTTTCTTACTTCTTGGTCAAATGATTCTACCCCAAATGGAGCAATATTTCCATCTGTGCAATATTTTACTATTAGTTTTGTAATTTGCTCACCTTCTTCCGTATTTACATCTTGTGGGCCAGCATTATCTATATGTAACGTTTTTATTTCAGGACAATACTTCCAAATAAGTTTAAACATTTTTTCAATTGCTCTAGGATCTCTTTTTTTATATGCATAAAAGTTTGGCTGTCTTCCTAATCTAAAATATCTTGCCCCATGCTCATATAATGCTTTGATTTCTAGTGTTATATCTTCTTCATCCCTAAATTGTATTGGTAAACCTCTCTTTCCTTCTATGCAAAATGTACAGCCTGGATTTCTGTTACATCCGGTTGCAGTTTCAATTTCGAAAATATATGGTCTATATAATTGTTCCAATAAACTTGATGAAGCAATAGCAATATTTTTTAATTTATCATAGTTGGGTTCGAAAACATTATTTGATTGATTTTTGATAAAATAGTTATATGTGTTTCCAAAGACTACTGTTTTAAATAATTCTTTGGGAATAATTTTATTTTGCATTTTTTCTGATAGTAATGCTCCTCCAAGTGAATAAAATAATATAATATTATTCACTTTAGTATGTATTAAATCGTTTAATAACCTATTTACTTCTTTAAATGTTCCAGGTTCAGCTGAAACATATTCGTATTTTACAAAGCATCCCATTACCAAATAAATATTTTCTGCATTTTTTAATATTTCAGCAACTTTTTCTTTGTTTCTCGTGGTGTTTAAAATACGTTTATTAAAAGCATTTCCTGTTTGTCTTTCTCCACTTGCATATCTTAAATCATCAATTGTAACATAATAATATTTCCTGTTTAAAGTTGTTATTGCACCAGCAATATATCTAGAGTGTACCCCAATATATGGTGGAACTCCAAGTCCTGAAGGTTCATCTGTATAACAGTCTATAATTGCATCAAATTTCATAACTATACTCCCTAATCAAAAATAGAAATAACATGAAATGGAATAACTTTATTTCCCAATTCTTTAATAGCAAGTCTTAATATTTCATGTGTATCATCTACTAAAATAACATATTCATAATTATATTTTTTCATTTCTTGTTTTATACAATCAATCTTTTTCATTTTTCTGTCTTCAAAATCAGTTGAAACAACAAAATTCCTATATTTTTTATTTGAAAATTTGGCATAAATATCTAACCACTTATTTTTTTCATCAATTTGTGATGTATAATAGCAGGAACTAATAATATGCATGTTGCAATTTATTTTTTTGCTTATCTCGTTAAAAATATTTATTGAAGTATATATTGGTCTTTTATTTAAATATATGTTTTTTTCATTTTGTATGATTTTTCGTCCTTCACCAAATCTATAATCTGCAATAACACCATCCATGTCTATAAATATTCCAATTCCTTTGCCTTTTTTCAATTTGATAATATCATTAATTTCATTATAAAAATGAACCATATGTTAACACCTGACTTTATTCTTTAATTGTATGTTATTATACCATATAAATGCACCAATTTTCAACGTTTTCCATCTATTTCGTTCTAATAAAAATATAATTTTTTCAAATCAAATAAAATTTTAATGTGTTTTTAACACAAAAATTAAAAAGCAGTGAATTTTATTCACTGCTTTTACAATATAATAGTTAGTTTTCTGAAGTAGAATCCTCATTCTCATTATTTGTGATAGTTTCATTTGCAACTGTCTCATTTGTTTGAGTTGTTGTTGAAGCATTTGCTTTTTCTTCGAAATCGCTCTTCTTTATGCTATCAATTGTAGTAATGAATTGAACACTTCCTTCATCACCATCTTTAATTCCTGCGAACGTATTGTATTCTTCTGCTAAATCTTTAAGAGCTTTTACTCTTCCTTCCATGTCTTTTACATCGCCGTTTATTAAATCATAGATTTTTTGAATTCCTTCTGCATCAAATTTTACCATTCCATCTTTTAATGTATTAGCACCTGTTGACAAATCGTTTGTGCCATTTGCTAATGTTTCAGCACCTGATTCTAATTGGTCTAATCCTTTTGTTAATTCGCTCATACTTGATGCTACTTTATTAAGTACACCATCTTTTACTTGTTTTGCAACTTTTTCAGCGACTGTTTGGCCAACTTGGTTTCCAACTTGTTCTGCTACTGTTTTAGCTGTTGCTTCAGCTGTTGTTGTTGCAATTTTTTTTGCGCTTGTAACTGCTCCTGCTTTAATTGTACTTGCTTGTGCATCTATTCCAGCATCTGCTGTTTTCTTAATTGT
>CAYWAH010000005.1:22386-37331 GCA_964456505.1 uncultured Clostridium sp.
TGCTGTTGTCCATGCTGATTCTTGTGCAGCTGTTACTGCTGATTCATAAGCAATTTGAACAGCTGATTGTTTTAATGTTGAAACTGCTGTATCTTGTGCAACTTGTTTAGCTGTTGCTACTGCTGTTGTTTCTGCAATTGTTTTTGCAGTTGCAACCATTTGATTTCCTATTTCATCTTTATTTGCATCTACTCCTGCACTTGCTGTTTTATCTATTGTGGCAATAGATTCTTTTGAAGAAACTGTTGATTTAGCTGTTGCTCCAGCAGTCTTTCCAATTGAAGCAATTTGTTCAGCTTTTAATGCTTCTTCTTTATTATTTCTCATACTTTCAATTGATTTGTTAACAGATGTATTCATTAATTGAACACCTGATGAAAGTTGGCTTGCACCGTCATTTACTTTTGATGCACCATCTGCTAATGTTGTTGTACCATCAACTAATTGTGTACTTGCATTTTTCAAATCATTTGCATCTGCATAGATTTGATCAAGATTATCAAACATATTAACATCATCTTCTGTTAATACTTTGCAAGTAGCATATGAAATAATATTATTCATTTCAAAGTTTTCTGCATCCATTTCAAATGTGATTGAATTTGGAATATCATAATCTTTCTTGCTTATATCAAGGCTTTCTTGAAGTCCTGGCATACACATACCAATTGCAACTGTGCTTGAACCATTGTCAAGAACTTTACCATTTGATACTGTTACATTTTTAGCAATATCTTCATCTAAAATTGTTCCAGCAACTATAACAAATGGTGTGTACATTGTAACATACTTTCCATTAACTTTAACAGTATGTTTTTCATTGTTTGTGTAACTTAATGTTACTTTAACTTTACCACTTTGACCTACTATGTCTTTGGCTTCTTTTTCTTCGCCATTCAATTCATATTTGATTGAAGTAGTAATAGGTAATTCTTTATCAGTTTCTCCTTGATATTGAATATCATTTCCGTTAGCTTTCCAAACTATTTTGTTTCCATCTTGTTCAAATGTTTCATCACCATTTGTATTTTTGATGTTTAACAAACTTGAAATATCTTCTAATAATTCATCTTTGTTATCATTAGAAATTTTTGTGCTAACAGTTGTTGAATATTGGCTACCAGTATTGTTCAATTTTGAATATACTGTTTCTTCCTTAGTACTTGCAAATACAGGTAAACTGTATGTTAGCATACTACCTAGTAGAACACATGAGACTATTTTTTCTCCTATTCTTTTATTCATCTCTTTTTCCTCCATCTTCTAATTTTTTATAGCGTTCATTTTTAATGTTGTTTTACAAATTAATTTATCAAATAATAATAACAATGCTGGTAATACCATAATAACTGTAACCATACTTATTAAAGCACCTCTTGCCATTAATGTACATAATGAGCTAATCATTTCAATCTTTGAGTAAACGCCTACGCCAAATGTTGCTCCGAAGAAACATAAAGCACTTACTACTATTGAGTTAATTGAAGATCCTAATGAATAATCAATTGCCTCATGTTTATTCTTGCCTTTCTTTCTTTCGGTAATATATTTTGTTGTAATTAAAATTGCATAATCGATTGTTGCTCCTAATTGAATTGTACCAATTACTATTGATGCAACAAATGGAATTGTTGTACCAGTATATGCTGGAATACCCATGTTAATCATAATAGCAAATTCTATTGTAAGCATTAATATGAATGGTAAACTTATTGATCTTAGTACGAAGAACATTATGATAAATATTACACCCATTGAAACCCAGTTAACACTATTGAAATCGTGATTACTGATTGTTACTAAGTCGTTCATCAAAGGTCCTTCGCCTGCTAGAATTGCATTTTGATCATATCTCTTTATGATTTCATTTATTTGTGAAATTTGTGTATTTAATTCATCCGTTGCAATTTCATAATCTGAACTTACTATAATTAGTTGATATTTATCAGTTGTAAATACATTTCTTATTTCTTCTGGTAACATATCAACTGGAACTGAAGTTCCTAGAAGTTTTGAGTAACCAATTGTTGATGTAATACCATCAAGATTGTCTATTTCTTTTAACATATTATTTACTTGATATGCTGGCATATCTTTATCAACTAATATCATTTCCGTTGTAACAACATTGAATTTATCTTTTAATTCATTGTTTGCAGAAACACTTGCTAGTGAATCTGGTAATGATGAATCTAGTTTATAATAAACTTTGTAATTGTTATAACCCAAAACTGCAAATGGCATCATAACTAAGAATGCAACTATAATTGCTTTATAATGTTTAATGTTGAAATCTTTCCAATGTTTGAATTGTGGTAAAACAGTTTTATGTTCTGTTTTAACAATCCATTTATCAAATACTAATAATAGTGCTGGTAAAACTGTAATAACACAAAGTAATCCAAATAGAACACCTTTTGCCATTACAATACCTATATCTCTACCTAATGTAAGTTCCATACTGCATAATGCTAAGAAACCTGCGATTGTAGTTGTAGCACTACCAAATACTGATGTCATAGTTTTTGCAATTGCAATACTCATTGCTTCATTATTATCTTTATGAGTTTCTTTTTCCTCAAGATAACTATGATATAGGAATATTGCGAAATCCATTGTAACACCTAATTGAAGTACTGCGCTAATAGCTTTTGTAATATATGAAATTTCTCCTAGCCAAATATTTGTACCCATATTATATAGGATAGCAAATCCTATATTTAATAAAAGTAAAAATGGTGCAAAATATGAATTCAATGCTAATTGTAAAATTATCAAGCATAAAGCAACTGCTATTAATACATAGATTAAAACTTCTGAATCAGAAAGTGTTTTTGTATCAACTAATGTAGCAGACATTCCGCTGATTTTGCATTGCTCATTTGTAATTTTACGTAATTGATCAATTGTTTCAAATGTTGCATCAGATGAAATTGCATCTTTAAATGTTGCTAATATTATTGTATCATTTCCTTTATATATTTTATCTTTTAGTTCACTTGGAATAGCATCAACTGGAATTGATGTACCTGTTAAATCTGCTGCGCTTACAACATTCTTAACATTGTCAAGTTCTCTAATTTTATCTTCAAGTTTTAGTATGTCCTTTGAGTCCATATCTTCAACAATAATCATTGAAAATGAACCCATTCCAAAATCATCTTTTAAAATATTTTGTCCTTGTATTGTTTCTACATTATCTGGTAGATAAGTAAGTATATCATAATTTACTCTTGTAGCTTTCATACCAATTATAGATGGTACTAACAATACAATTGCAATTATTAGGATGATGATTTTGTTTTTGCAAACAAATTCTCCGAATTTTTGCATTATACTTCTTCCTCCCTTTTGCATAAAGTATATGGTCAAAAATCCTTATTTATTCATAATTTTCAGGATTATGACCATCGGTCATTTTTTATTATACAATAAAATTGACCATTGGTCAATACTTTTTAAAATATTTTCACAAAATGGACACAATTAAAGAAGATAAAATATGTTGTTTTGACGACAAAATATTTTATCTTCGAATTATATATAATAAATAATCGAAGAGGCTTATTCCTCTTCGATTATTTTTATTGTTCTAATTTCTGCATTGTAATCATCCTTTTCAATAAGGATATTTACAACTTTTTCTCCTGCCTTTTTAAGATTGCCAACCTTAAAAATAACTTTGCTAGATTTGTCCATTCCAAGTGGTAATGTTTTATTTATATTATCATAAAATATAATATTCGACATGTATACCAAATGTGTTTCTTCATTTGCATTTGTTTTATATACTTTTTCTATTGAAGTATCATCAACCAAATTATATGGATTTAACTCTCCAAATACATATCCTCTTTTTCTTTCTTTGTAGAAAATTGGCATATCATATTGAGAAGTAATTTTTTGATATGCTTCATTTAAAAGTATTCCATTCTTGCGGATGATTTCTTTGAAATCTTCTAACGAAGTTTTTGTATTGAATTTCAAAACACCGAAAATGTCTTTTTCATTTTCTCTGTGTTTTTTATTCTTTAGCATTTTTACTTTTGTATAATCATCTTTCATTCCACCAAATAGAACTTCATCTTTGCCTTTTGATTTGTACTTTTCCATTAGTTCATCATAGCCTTGTTCTATAACATATGTATCTCTCTTTGTAACCGAACTATTTATTGATGGTAATAAATATTGAGCAATAAATATCGCATTTTGTTCGTCTATTGAAAGCTTCTTTCTTTGGATTTCATCTGCTTTCTCTCCAAGGCTTTCCATGTCTTCATCAAGATCAAATACACTAACTTTCTTTTCTGTTTCTTGATCATCTTCGCCTCTGCCTTCAGCAAGTTCTGTTTGATTGTCCTTGTTTGTAAATCTCCAGAAATCAAACAAATTCTTTTTATGACTTTCAATTTCATCAATATAATTTTCAGCATTCTTTATTTTTTGATTCAAATTTATTTGTTTTAGCTTTGCTGCTCGAATATCTGCAAGAACTTTTTTCTCTTCGTTACATACATTTTTTGTATCGAGTGTGGTTTTCATTAAATCTGGTATTGTAAATAATTCAGTAATATTTTTTTCTACTTTTACATCATCTATTGCTGGAGCAATTTCATCTAATTTTGTCTCTTCAATTTTTTTATTGACATTTAATATCAATTTTCTATTCTTTAGAGATTCATTTTTATTGCTCTTAAAAAAGAATTTTACTCTCTTGAAAAAGCTCTTTTTGCATTCCATAAATTGTACAATTTGTTTTTCTTGCTTTGTGTATATTTCGCTTTGCTCATCAATTATTTTGTTAAGTTCATCTAATTGCTTTTTGTCTTCTTTAATATTCTCTACTGCTTTTAACTTAACACTCATTTGTCTGATCGTTTCGTCTGAAATAAAGTTTTTCAAATTGTCTGGAGTAATTTCTTCATTATTATATGAAAAAGATAATTCTCCTTTTTTATTTATAATTGTGTCGAATTTATATGTATATTTTGTTTCTGTTGTTATTATAAATAATGCTTTTAGATAATTATAATATTCTTCTGCTTGTTCTTTGTTTTCAAAAACCACTCTATATTTGCTTTTTAAATTATCTTGTATCTTTGTTTCGCCTGTAATGTAAAGTTTATTTGTGCCCTTTCCTTGTATCTCAATTACTTTTGGCCATTTTTTTGTAAACATCCAAATGTAATTTTCAATATCACTTAATTTTTTGCTATCAAGTAACTCTTCACTTGGCTCTTCTTTACAAACTGGAACAAAAATTGTTGATGACTCTTTACTCAATTTTTGCTTTATCATATAGAATAATACTTCACTTTCTCCCTCGTTTGCAGGAAATAGCATAAAGTATTTTTTATCTATTTTTGAATAGTATATTTGCCAAAGATAATTCTTATCATATCTTACAAAATAAGGAGTATCTTTTTTTAATCTTTCTTGTATTTCTTCTAGTTCTTGTATTTTGCTAACAGATGTCTTTTTAATCAATTCATTAAAATCATCTTTGTTTTCTTTTATGTATGTTTGAATTGGTACAGACTCATCATATCTTCTTCTAATATCAGTTGTTCTATCAGTATTTGAAATTAATATTTCTACTTTCTTTGGTGATATTTTTTTATAAACCTTGTAAAGTTCAGAATTATCAAAGCCTTTTGCAACTTCGAATTCTGGTTTTTCTGCTTGTAATTCTTTTGGAATTTTACTAAGTTTTAAACCAATATAGTCTAAAATTGTATTTGACAATTTAAAACCTCCTTTATAAAATCCTTTATTTCATACGTTTTTTCATCAATGTATTCATTTGTTAAAATCTTAATTTTTTCTTCATTCATTTCATCTTTTCCAGCAGTTGCAATAATTGGAATTTGAAGTTTTGTGTTTTCATTTATTTTTTGTTCTCTCGTTTTATTTGCCAAATTGCATTTTACTCTAATGTTATTCTCTTTAAGTTCTTGAGTAATTTTTTTTGCATATTCATCATATTCTTCTCTATCTGGAATAATGCAAATTTGCTCTGGCGCAAAACTTATCGGAAATTTTCCATGATATTTTTCGAGCAATATGCTAAGTAAATTTTCGTAGCTTCCTATTATTGTGTTATGAATGTATATTGGAAATTCTTCTTGATTTTCATTGTTTACAAATTTCAAATTAAATCTATGTGTGATTTCAAAATCAATTTGTAATGATGAAAAATCTGAATTTTCATATTTTATTCTAATTGCTGGTCCAAATATTCTCGCTTTTTTTGAAATTGAATATTTGATTCCTATTTTATCTAATGCTTCTTCCAAGGCTTTTGTTGCCATGTTCCATTCTTCAATTGTTCCAATGTAATCTTCCTTATTTGAATCATCCCATGTTGCAACTTCGAAAGTTACTTCTGATAAACCTAATTTATCAATAATATTTTTTTGTAATTTCAAAGATTCTTCAACTGAATCTCTCAATTTTTTTCTATCGCAAAAAACACTAGCATCAGATAATGTAAATTGTCTAGTTTTTGTTAATCCTTTTAGATCTCTTTCATTACGAAAAACTGTTGATGTTTCACATAATTTTAGAGGTAATTCTTTGTATGTTCTTCTTTTATTATTGAAAATTGTACAATGAAAAGGCTCTGAATATGGCTTCAATACTATGGTGCTATCCTTTTTTTCTTCTTTATTTATTATGAACATTGTATCTTTTTCAAAATCATACTTGTCTTCTATTCTATATATTTCATCATTTGAAAGGCTTGGTGTTCTTACAACTTTGTAGCCTTCATTTTCTTCTTGTTGTTCAACATAGTTTCTTAATAAACGAATTAATCTTGCACCTCTTGGAAGAATTATTGGGAAGCCTTTTCCCACATAATCCACAAAAGTATATAATTCAAGTTCTTTTCCTAATTTATTTATCTCTTGTGTTTTCATAATTCCTCCAAAATCTTTTGCAAAATTCATTTTTATCATTCAACTATTTTGAAAATATTAAGTCTAATTTTTAAATTCAAATTAAAAATAATTTCATATTAAAAAATAAAATTTTCTAATTAATTATTATGCTTTTTCTTCTATTTCTTTTACTATGTTTTCAACAAATTCATCAACTTTTTCTGTGTTCATTTCTTGTGAACCATGTTTACGTACAGATACTGTATTTGATTCTACTTCCTTATCTCCTACAACTAACATATATGGAATTTTCATCATTTCTGCTTCACGAATTTTGTATCCAACTTTTTCATTTCTATCATCAACAGATGCTCTTATTCCTTTTGCTTCCATTTCATCTTTTATTTTGTTAGCATATTCAATGTGTTTTTCAGAAATTGGTAGAATTGCAACTTGATGTGGAGCAAGCCATGTTGGGAAATTGCCCTTTGTTTCTTCAATTAAGAAAGCCATGAATCTTTCTGAAGAACCTAATACGGCTCTGTGGATAACAACAGGTCTGTGTTCTTCTCCATCTTCTCCAATATATTTCAAATCAAATCTTTCTGGTAATGCAAAATCTAATTGACATGTTGGAATTGTAACATCATGATTTAATGCTGTTTTAATTTGAATATCAATTTTTGGTCCATAGAATGCTGCTTCACCTTTTGCTTCATAGAAGTTAAGGTTAAGTTCTTTCATGATTTTACGTAATTGTTCTTCTGCAGTATCCCACATTTCATCATTGTCAATATACTTTTTCTTATCTGCTTTATCACGTAATGATAATCTGTATTTGAAAGCATCTTCTGGGAAATGGAAATCATTTATATAAACATCTTTTATCAATTTTATAATGTTTCCAACTTCATCTTTGATTTGGTCTGGACGAACGAAAATGTGTGAATCGTTTTGAGTCATTTGTCTAACTCTTTCAAGTCCAAGTACTGCACCACTATTTTCATATCTAAAATCATGTGCGATTTCAGCAATACGAATTGGTAAGTCTTTATAACTACGTAATTGGCTTCTGTAAATCAACATATGATGAGGGCAGTTCATTGGTCTAAGAACATATTCTTCATTATCCATTTTCATTACTGGGAACATATCATCTTTATAGTGATCCCAGTGTCCTGAAGTTTTGTACAAATCTGTTGTTGCCAAACTTGGTGTAGCAACATGTTTGTATCCCATTTTTGTTTCTTTATTTCTAATATATTCTTCTAGTAAATATTTTACTGTAGTTCCATCTGGCAAGAACATTGGAAGACCTGCACCAACTAATGGATCTGTCATGAATAATCTCATGTCTTTTCCAATCTTACGATGGTCTCTTTCCTTTGCATCTTCAACCATTGCAATGTATTCATCCAATTGCTCTTTTTTAGGGAATGAAATTGCATAAATTCTTTGAAGCATTTTGTTATCTTCACTGCCTCTCCAATATGCTCCAGAAACTGTTAGCAATTTTACTTTTCCAACCTTTCCGGTGCTCATCAAATGAGGTCCTGCACATAAATCAGTGAAATCACCTTGTTTATAAAATGATATTACTGCATCTTGTGGTAAATCATTTATTAACTCTACCTTGTATGGCTCGTCTTGTTCTTTCTCAAATTTAATTGCTTCATCTCTTGATAGAGTATATCTTTCAATTGGAATATTTTCCTTAATTATTTTTTTCATTTCCTCTTCGATTTTTTCAAAATCATCAGCAGAAAATTTTACATCATCAGAATCAAAATCATAGTAAAATCCATTATCAATAGATGGTCCAATTGTTAATTTTACTTTATCACCATATATTCTTTTTATTGCTTGTGCCATGATGTGTGAAGTTGTATGCCAATATGCTTTCTTTCCTTCAACATCTTCTGAATCAAATGTTAGTATTTCAACATTTGCATCTTCATTTAATTCATCTCTTAAATCACAAATTTTATCATTTACTTTTGCACAAGTAGCAACTCTTGCCAAGCCTTCTGATATTGATTTTGCAAGATCAAGTATTGTTGTACCTTTCTCTATTTCTTTTGTTGAATTATCTTTTAATGTAATTGTAATCATGATATTTGTCCTTTCTAATATTCAAACTTTTTATTTTTGAAATGCTATTTTATCTTAATTTTTACTTCAAATAATTTTTTCAAAGCATTTTATTTATTGCCATTTTATTTTCCTTGTAAATTTTATATTTGTACTATTGCTAATTTTTCTTTTCATATCCAGGTTTTCCAAGCAATTCGAACATGTTTTTCTTGTATGCTTCAACACCTGGCTGATTAAATGGATTTACTTCTAATAACTCTGCTGACATTGCACATGCCTTTTCGAAGAAATAAATAAGTTCACCCATTGTTTCTTCATCAAGTTTTTCAATGTTTATTAAAATATTTGGTACGCCACCCTCGGTGTGAGCTTTTATTGTACCCTCCATTGCCTTTTCATTTACGAATGACAATTTTTTATTTGCCAAATAATTTAATTCATCTAAATTATCTTCATCTGGATTTATCGTAATTTCATTTTCACATTTTTTAATATTGATTACTGTTTCAAATAAAATTCTTTGTCCTTCTTGAATATATTGTCCTAATGAATGAAGGTCTGTTGTAAATGTTGTGCTTGCTGGGAAAATTCCTTTGCCATCTTTTCCTTCACTCTCTCCAAAAAGTTGTTTCCACCATTCTTGGAAATAGTGCAATCTTGGTTCATATGATTCTAATATTTCAATAGATTTGCCACTCTCATAAAGTAAATTTCTAATTACTGCATATTTGTAGCATTCGTTATATTCTAGTGAACTATCAGAATATTTGTCTTCAGCGGTTATTGCACCATTCATCAATTCATCAATATCTAATCCTGATACTGCTATCGGTAAAAGTCCAACAGGTGTAAGAACTGAATATCTTCCGCCAACATCATCTGGAATAACTAGTGTTTCGTAGCCCTCATTTTTAGCAAGCTTTTTCAATGCGCCTTTTTCTTTATCAGTGGTTACTACTATTCTTTTTTTTGCTTCATCAATTCCATATTTGTTTTCAAGAATTTCTCTAAAAATTCTAAATGCAATTGCTGGCTCTGTAGTTGTACCTGATTTTGAAATAACATTTATGCTAAAATCTTTGTCTTGGATATAATCAATTACATCATTGATATATTCAGAATTCAAATTGTTTCCAACAAATATTATTTCAGTATGGTTTTCATCATTGTCTAAGCCAAATGATCTATGAAGTGCTTCTATTACTGCTCTAGCGCCAAGATATGAACCTCCAATTCCAATAACTAATAGCACTTGCGAATTTTTCTTTATGTTTTCTGCTATTTTTTTTATTAGATTATACTCATCAGAATTGTAGTATTTGCTTGGCAAGTTTAGCCATCCGCAGAAGAAATTCCCATCATTGGCTTTTACAATTAATTCGCTGTGGACATCTTCAACGACTGCTGAATTCTCATAAATTTTTTCATTATCAATTCCAACATTTTTGAAATCAACTTTTATATTTGGCATATATTAGCTCCTTTTCAATTTAGGTTATTATGCTTTTTCTTTTGTAAAATCATTATTCTAATTTAATTTTCTAAATTATTGATTAGAAATTCAATTTTATTAACTGCTTACTACTTTCCAACACCAGTTTGCTCTATACTCTTTTGGCTGATTTCTTTTACTGTTTCAGGTACTTCATAATTCTGGTCATTAAACAATTCTTGGTGCAATTGTTTAACATTACTTTCAAGAGTATTTGCAGGTCCATAGAAATCGCCTTTCATCCATACACCAGTTGTTTGATATGGCCATCCAAAAGATTTATCTAGACTTGCATTTAATAAAGTTGGCATCATGCTAATAATTTTTGTGGTAGGAATATTGGTATCAAACTCTGGTAACATTTTATTTACTATTCTTGTTAATTCTGTAACATTATCTGCTTTAAGTTTGTCAGCAGTTTTTTGTAGAACTGTTCTCATTCTTTCTGTTCTCTTATAATCTTTTCCAGATGTGTATCTTATTCTGCAATATGCCGTTGCTTGAACTCCATTAAGATTTTGTTTTCCTGCCATTGTTACATGTTTTGTATTTTTCCCTGTTGCTTTATCAATTGCATCAATGTATCCATTTAAATATTTAACTTCCTCATTAGTTAAATTTATTTCAACTCCACCAACTTCATCAACCAAATCACTGATTGCGTTATAATTTGCTAATACGAAACTCTTTACATTCAAATCAAGGTTTGTGTTGATTGTTTTTAAAGTATTTTCAATTCCCTCATAATATGCTTGATTTATTTTGTTCATAATTGTTTTGCCATTAAGTTCCATTTGAACATATGTATCTCTATAAATTGAAAATAATTTAACCTCATTTGTGTTATTATTTATACTTGCAATCATTATGCAGTCTGTCCTGTTTTTTGACTTGTCTTCATCTGGCTCAATTTCATAATATGTATCACTCATTGCATCGATTCCAAGAATTGCAATGTTTGTATAATCATCAAGTTTTTGAGCTGTTTCTTCATTAATACCAATTTGATTTTCATCTATTTTTTCAGTATTAATTTTTGAGTTTAAATAAAAATATGCTGATAAGTACATGGCTGCGAAAACAACTGCAATAATAATTAGAATAATTAGTAAAACTTTAAAAAATTTCTTTGTTTTTGAAGTAGTTTTTTTATTCTTCTTTTCTTTTTTGCCTTTTGAGTGTTTTGACTCTGCGTGCTTTTCATGTTTAGATTCTTCTTCATCTGTATCAGCATTCGCTTCATTCATTTCTATGCTTGGCTCTATATCTTCATCACTTTCTTTTGAATCTTGTCCTAACTCTTCAATCTCTTCTTTTTTATCTTCATCTAAATTTGGTTCCATATTTTCATTTTCACTACTCTTCGTAAGGTTTTCATCTAATTTTTCTTCATCATTTTTATCATCAAATTCGTTATTATTATCACTATTCATTTTTGCTCCAATCAAACTTTTTATATCCCCATATATAATATAATATTTTGCAAATTTTGTAAACACTTATTTTGAAAAAATAACTAGTTTTTTACGATTCCGTAGGTTTTGAGGGTTATGTAATCTAAGAGGAACTTTTATATTCTAATGTATCAACTATTTTCTTTTCTTAATTTTAATTATTCATATTATTTTATTAATAAATGCATTGGATTTAGTTGCAAAATAAAAAGCCGTTATTTGTAACGGCTTTTTACTGTTCTTATTTTTCTTTGATATTATTTCTATTCTTCTACTTTCTCGAACATATCTTTTCCTGCTCCACATAATGGGCATTTCCAATCATCTGGTAGGTCTTCCCACTTTGTTCCTTCAACAGCTTCATCATAGATATAACCGCATATTTTACATTTGTATTTCATACTTTTTCCTCCTTAAATTTTTATAATTTCTTAGTCTTCTTGCTAGTGCTATTTTGCACATTTTGCACTTTTTCTAGTGTTGTTTTGCACAAATTTTAAGCATAAAGTTGATAATTATTTCAATCTATTTTTATAATAAATGAATCAAAATGTCAACACATTTTTTAATTTATATAATAATGTTTTTAGGTTGTTTATAATTTTATTAATTGCACTTTTTTGTTTTTCACAAAGTTATAATAGCCTTAAATTATTAGAACATTTAGATTATTTATTTGCATTAACACTATATAAATCTAAACTAGTTTCATAGTTTATTTTTGACTATTGTATTACATTGTTAGTTTGTATTATTGCATTTGCTAAAGCTTCAAGTTTATTTTTTGATTCTTCGTTTAATGTTGTTTTGATTGTTACAATTGGTTCAACAATTTTTATGTCTTTGAAATTTGAAACAATATCGTAAATTTCCTTTCCTGCACTTGGTGCCCATGAACCATTTTCAACAATTCCCACAACTCTATTTTGAAAATTCTTGCCTTTAAGTTCATTTAAGAAATTAAGCATTGGCGTAAAAATTCCCATGTTGTATGTTGAAGAAGCCAATATCATTTTGCTATATCTAAAAGCATCTTCCAATGCCTCTGCTTTATCACATCTTGTTAAATCAGCAAGTACAACATTTGTGGCTCCTTTTTCCTCTAGCATTTTCTTTAGAATTTCACAGGCTTTGTATGTGTTACCATGAATTGAACTGCAAGCAATAAATATGCCATTATCTTCTGGTTTATAACTGCTCCAAACATCATATTTGTTAATGTAATATGGAAGATTGTCCTTCAATGTAGGACCATGCAATGGGCAAATAATTTTTACGTCTAAATTCGCTACCTTCTTCAAAAGATTTTGAACTTGCATACCATATTTTCCAACAATATTGAAGTAATATCTTCTAGCCTCGCAATCCCAATCTTCATCAGTATCTAATGCACCAAATTTTCCAAAGCCATCTGCTGTAAATAGTACCTTATCTAGCAAATCGTAAGTGCACATTACCTCAGGCCAATGAACCATTGGAGCCATTACGAATTGAAGTGTATGTTTTCCAATGTTCAATGTATCGTTTTCTTTTACAACCACTTTTCTGTTTTCGAGATTGTCAATTTTAAAAAATTGTGGCAACATTTTGAAAGTCATTTCGTTTCCAACTAATTTCATGTTTGGATACTTGTCTGCAACTGCTTTTATATTTGCAGAATGATCTGGCTCCAAATGAGAAATTACTAAATATTCTGGTACTTTGCCAGCCAACGCATTTTCAAGATTTTTCATCCATTTTTCAGATGCTCTTTTGTCAACAGTATCCATAATTGTGATTTTGTCATTCATTATCAAATACGAATTATATGAAATTCCATTTGGAACTTTGTATTGCGATTCAAACAAATCTATTGTTTTGTCATCAACTCCTATGTACTTTATCGAATCAGTAATTTTCATTTTCTTTCCTTTCGACTTTTTAGCTCTCATAACTCGAATTTATTATAGCATATTCGCATTTTAGTGTCTATATTTTGTAAAGAGTGGCACTTTAAAAGTATCACTCAATATTTCTATATCATTTTATTTTTTTCTTTCTCTTTTGAAATTGCATTAATTTCTTCAAGCATTGAGTATTGTTTTCCAATATTAGTTACATCCACTTGTTTTGCACAATGGCTAAGCCAATCATATTTATAGGACATTTTTCTAATCAAAATAAAAATATCTGCCTTACTAATATTATTTCTTGAAGAATAGCCTGAACCTTGTCTATGTTCAAAATTGTATTTTTTAAAAAATTTGAATAACTCAATGTAAGCACTTGATGCAGGCTTGTTCGTGTATTCTTCATATTTTTTTGTATCAAGGTCAAAATTAATTGCTTTTCTCAAACATAATCCTTTCTGCCCCAAGTTATTCTATTTTCATAATTCTATTATAAGATTCAATACAATCTTCCTTTTGTTCTCCGTTTCCATCTTCTTCATCAATATACAAATATTGTTCTTTTATTGTATTGCGAAACCACTCCGAAAAAGAAAATGTTGCAGCATAAGAAAATGCATTCCAATCATCTTGATCATCATTACCTTCAAAAAATCCCTTGTGAGTCTCAACGATTGAATTATCTGTATCATGACTTTTAAAATATTCTCTAATTCTGTTCAAACAAATTTCCTCTGTAAGTGATTGTTCTTTTAATTTTTTATTATCAAAAATAAATTCCATTTTCATATTGAGCTTCTCCTTTCTTTTATACTAATATTAAACATAGTATACCATAAACAAATTTCTATTAAAATACTTTTGGAAATTTTTTTGATTTTCTAATTACAATTATTTGAATTAAATATTTTCATTAGAACAAACTATACTTAAACATAAAAAATTAAAAAATAATAAAATTTAGACTTGTAATATTTTTTCTTATATCACGTTTGATAGGTTATGTCAATATTTTTTAGCATAAATCGTTCATCAAATTATGCCAATATTTGACAAAATTTGATTTAATATTCTAAAATTTCCTTTTATGCGTAAAATACATATTACAAGAATGATTATATTATCCAAGATGGTT
>CAYWAH010000006.1:0-35624 GCA_964456505.1 uncultured Clostridium sp.
ACTTAAACAATAACTAATTTAAAGGAGTATCAAATGTCAAAATTTGAAATAAAACAAATCAAGTTAATATCATGTATATCAATTGTCATTATTATAATATGTCTTTGCATGAATTCTATTTCTTATGCAGCAACAACTCTAAGTGATGCATATGATAAAGTCAAAAAATCGAAATCACAAAAAAAATGGGAAATTGTATATGCAGAAGATGGTGGAAATGGAACAGGAGCAGATTGGTTTGATTCAAAAGGATGGTATTTAATTATATATGAAGACTGGACAAACGATGCAGATCAAGCTACAAAAGTTTTTAAATATGTAAAAACGAAGAGTTCTAAAAAAATTGGCGAAAATGTGTATGATTTATGTGCAGCGAACACTGACTCTGGACATTATGATATTAGCCTTGATAAATGTGGAGATAAAGGCGAAATTCAAAATTCAACACAGGATGAAATATATCAAGAGGATACTTCATCAGAAGATACTGCATCAGATGATACTACATCATCTGACCTAACATTCAGTAGTGAAGATAAAAAAACTATATATAAGGGAAACGAATCTTTACTTGAAATGGGTGGAAAAATATTTGGAGTTGTACAATTTGTATGCTATGCAGTTGCATTTGCAATGGTTACAATAAAAGGATTACAATTTGCAAAAGCAGCACCAGAGGAAAAAGCAGATATAAAAAAAGAACTTATATATGTAGCTGTTGGGGGAGCAATACTATTTGCAATAGGATCAATAGTAAAAATTATTGGCACAATAGCACAAAAAACTTTCTAGAAGGGAAAATTATATAATGAAAAAAAACATATACATTATTTTGATTCTCAATTTTATTTTATTTGCACTATTAAGTTTAAATAATTTCACATATGCGGCATATACAAAAGGAACATCAACATCAGATGGCATAGAACCATCATCTTCTGGGCAATCAACGGGCTCATCAAGTTCATCTTTGGACTTAGATTCAATGAAATCTGGTGCAGATAGTTTTATTTCAAACGGTAAGTCTAATCAAAAAATTACAACAGGAGATGTAAAAAAAGAAGTTTTATCAATAGCTAATATTTTAGTTGGAGTTGCTAGCATTGTATTTGTTGTAGTTGGATCAATTTTAGGAGTTCAATATATGATGGGTACTCCAGATAAAAAATCAGAACTAAAGCAAAAACTAATCTGGTTTATTGTTGCAATTGTATTAGTATATGGTGCAGTAGGAATTTACAATATAATTGTAAGAATTATGGAAAACATAGTTCAATAAATAGCCAAATAAAAAATAACATAGGAGGAAAGTTAAAAATGGCAAGTTACTATATCCCAAGTAACAAAATAAAAGGAGAAGGCAGAATACTTTATATTTTTACTGGCAGATCATTAATAGCTACTGCAATAGGATTTTTAATAGGATTAGTTTTTTATTTTATTTTTTCACTAATTGGATTAAAAACTGTTGGAATAGTCCTTATGGTTTTATTTGCAGTAATTGGATATTGCATTGTTACAATTAAGATACCTGCAAATGGAAACACAAAACTAGAAAAAAACGTTGGTGGAGAAACTCTATTTCAAATTATTATAGAATATATAAAATTTAAAAAAGGAAAAAAAATATATTCTTATGCAATTGATAGAAAAGAACCTGATTATTTAGACGATAATATACAAACAAGAATTGAAACACTTACAGAATCATCACCAAAAGATATAAAAAAAGTTATTACAAAGGAGGTAAATAAATAATGAGTACTAATATGGATATTGTTACAATTTTAAACATTTCATTAATACTTATAGTAATTTTAATTTTTGTACTTGCAATTGTGGGATTTATTATTTGGGTAAGAATTAGAAAGTCAAAGGAAAAGAAGGAACAACAGGAAAATATTCAGGTTGCATCACAAAAAAACCAACAACAAAATTTAATAACCAGAACAGGAAAATCAATTGATTCTATTTATAAATTTATGGAATTCGATAGAATAGTTGATAGCATGATTGTTAGAAAAAATAGTAAGCAATATGTAATGGTAATTGAATGCAAAGGTATCAATTATGATTTACTTTCTGAAGATGAAAAAAATGCAGTTGAACTTGGATTTATTGAAACATTAAATACATTAAGATTTCCAATTCAATTATATGTTCAAACAAGAACACTTAATTTATCAAATCTTTTAAAGGAATATAAAAAGAGAACAGATGATGTACAATCACAAATTGATAAATTAAATGTACAAATAAGTGAAGCAAGAGCAAGAGGAGATAATAATCTTGTTTCAAGACTAAGATTTGAAAGAAAGAGAAAACAAAATATTCTTGAATATGGAGAATCTATTGAAAATTACACAGAAGGAATAAGTGATAGTAGAAATATTTTGCAACAAAAGACATATGTTGTTGTTTCTTACTATCCTTCAGAATATGGTGATTTGAGTAAATACTCAGTTGATGAAGTTGATGATATAGTATTTTCTGAATTATATACAAGATGCCAAACACTAATTAGAGCAATGCTTTCATCAGAAGTTACAGGAAGAGTTTTAGATTCAGAAGAATTAGCAGAATTATTATATGTGGCTTATAACAGAGATGAAGCAGAAAAATACACACTGAGTGATGCATTAGATTCAGAATATGATAGATTATATTCTACAGCCAAAGATGTTCTTGAAGAAAGAAAAGAAAGAATAGAAGAGCAAATTGAAAATGATGCAGCAAAGGTTGCGTCAAAGAGCATTATAAAAGCAGATATTGCAAATAGAGAAAAAAGGGTAAAAGCTAGAGCACAAGAAATGGTTGATGAATATAAAGGTGAATTAAGTAAGCCACTATATGAAGAAACAAAAAATCAAATTGAAAATGCAAACATAGATGAGCTAATATCTGATGATGAAAACAAAAGAACGATAAGAAAAAAAGCGTAAACTAATGAGGAGGTTATAAATGAAAAAAACAAACAATGCAACACAAGAGCAAAATCAAAATGTTGATAAAAATCATTTAACAGATAACAGAAAAGACATTAAAGATTTGATTGCACCTGCTGGAATAGATGCAACGAATACAAACCATTTGGAAATAATATCTACAACAACAAAATATGCAAGAACACTAACTGTTTCAACACTTCCAAGAATGTGTACTTTTCCACTATTATTGAGAAATATGTATACATTTGGTGATATAAATGTCTCAGTATTTATTAATCCAATAAATGAAGCGAGTTCACAAAATGATTTAAATAGAACAATTAATGAACTTGAATCTGAAAGACTTGTTGCTGCAGATAGAGGAAACATTAACCGTGAAAGCTTATTAGCGCAAAAAAGAGCAGAAGCAGAGGCTTTAAGAGATGCAATTGCAAGTGGATTGGATAAACTATTTGAAGCTTCAATTGTATGTACAATATTTGCATATAGTTTGGAAGAGCTTGATAGACAAACAGAACTTCTAACATCAGAAATGTCAAAAACATTAATTGGCTTGAAAACTGCATGGGCAATGCAAGAAGAAGGATTTAAATCAAATATGCCATTTAATGAAAACAAGTTAAATAAAAAACATACATTTGATAGAAGATCAATGTCAACAGTATTTCCTTTTGTTAATGCAGATGTAGGACATGAAAAAGGAATACCAATTGGATTCAACAGACAAACAGGATTACCAATTTTATATGACAACTTTAGTGATTCATTAAGCAATTACAACATGGTTGTATTTGGAAAGTCTGGTGCTGGTAAAGGTGTTACTATTAAAACCCTAATTGCAAGATCTGCAGTGTTAATGGGTATTGAATCATTAGCATTAGATGCTGAAGGCGAATATGGAGTTGTTGCTGATGCATTAGGTGGATTAAATGTTACGATTTCTCCTAATTCAAATACTATAATCAATCCATTTGATATTGAGCCAGAAATTACAAGAGATGAGATAACAGGAAGAGAACTTATTTCATTAAATGTTGAAAACAAAATCGAAGATGTTACACAAGTTCTTCTTACAATGGCAAGAGGTAGCACAAGAACAGAAGATGTAAATGAAGTAACCAAACAAATTATTGCAGAAGCAGCTGCACAAGAATACGCAAGCCTTGGAATCACAAACGATGTAAATAGCTTATATACAGTAAACAGAGGAAGTGTAATGCAAAATGGATTCTTAGGCAGAAACAAAAAGAGAATGCCAACAATAGGATCATGGTATAGAAGAATTCTTGCAAATGCACAGCAAAATACAAATCCAGATTATAGAATACATTATAGTTATTTAACAAAAGTTATGAAACAATATGTTAGAGAATATAATGGTCAAATGTCTTACTTTGATGGACAATCAACTTTTGATTTAATGGAAGGCACAACATTTATTAACCTTGATATATCTCAACTAGAGGAAAGATTTGCAAGACCATTAGCACAACAAATTTTGCTTTCATGGATTTGGGAAAAATACGTTAAGAAAAATAGTGAAGATAAAGCAAAAGCAAGAAAAAAGAGAGTATTAATTGATGAAGCATGGATGCTATTACCTTATCCAGAAGCAGTAGACTTCTTAAATAAAATGGCAAGACGTGCTAGAAAAAGAAATGTTTCACTTGCGGTTGTTTCACAGAGATTCCAAGATTTCTATGAGAAATCAGAGGTACAATCGGTATTAACTTCATCAGATACAAAATTGTTTTTAGCACAGGACAAATCAGAAATACAATATATAAAGGAAGTATTTAAATTAAGTGATGGTGAAGCTGCATTCTTAACAACATGTTCTCGTGGACAAGGACTATTTAAGGTAGGAGGACAAACTGCAATAATGGAAATAAGACCTACAAAGAAGGAATTTGAATTTATTGAAACAAATATAAATAAGATACAAGAATCAGCAGAATAAAATAAAGGAGGCTTTGATGAAAAACAATTGGCTAAAAAAAATATTTACGATTTCAATAATTGTTACAGTAATATCATGTGTTTTTTTATCAAAGCCAACTTTTGCAGATAAATATACAAGTCCAAGCCTATCAGATATTGATTCAGAATCTAGTGGAGAAAATGCAAATAGTTTACTTGAAAATGGAACTGTATCAACAACAACAGGAACTCAAGACAGTAATGGAGAAAGTGGCACTGAGAAAACAGAGAAAAGCATAAAATGGCCCAATGCAATTCCATTAAGAATTTTAGTTTCCGTTTTATCAATTTTTCCTTTTATTGCAAATAAAATGTTAAGCTTAGTTGCTGGAGACAATTTTACAATTTGGAAATTATTAACAAATAAGATAACTGTAACAGACATTGACTTTTGGAAATCATCGAGTGAAGATTGGATAAATATAATAAGAAACAATGTTGCAATATGGTATTATTCAGTAAGAAACATTGCAATAGTAGGAATGATGGTTGTACTAATTTATATTGGACTAAGAATGGCAATGTTAACTATTGCAGGTGGAGATCCTAGAGACCAAGCAAAATATAAAAAATTATTTATAAATTGGCTAGTAGGATTTTCACTTACAATAATTCTTCACTATGTGTTAATATTTGCAATACAGGTTGCAGATTTATTTACAAAAATAATTATAAAAGTATTTGAAGATTCTTCTACAAACACAGGAATAGAAAATGATTTAGTAAATTCAACATGGTCAGAGGTGTGGAGTTCAGACAATAAACACCCATTTTGGGAATTTATTATATATTGCTTTTTAGTTTATTATCAATTTAAATTTTTCTGGATATATGTAATGAGAGCATTAAAAATTTATTTTTATATTATTATTTCACCATTAGTTTGCATGACATATTCAATAGACAAAATTAAGGATAATAAATCACAAACATTAGATCGTTGGGTAGCAGAATTTTTAACAGAGCTTTTAATGCAACCGATTCAATTATTAACATATACAATATTTATTGTTTCAATGGATGAAATTTTAAAAGAATCACCTATATTATTAATATTTATTTTAATGACTATATCAAATATTAATAAAACAATTTCTAAATTGTTACTTGGTAGGAGAAGAGGACGATTCTCAATGGATCCACAAGATGTCAAAAATCCATTGGCACCACCACCAAGAAAAACTGTTTCTGGCTTTATAAAAGGAATAGGACAAAAATAATTACAATTAATTTAAAATAAAAGAAATGGAGGAAATACAATGAAAAAATGCATTAAAAAGATTGCTATAATAATGTTGATATTTTTGATTTGTATTTCTAGCATTTCAATACCATCAGTAAAAGCACAAGGCGGTATCTCAAAAAATATAGCTAACTGTGGTGGAGATGGTAAAAATAATGATAATACAGCTGGTGATCAATCTAAAACTGAATATAGAGTAAAAAAATGGTCACAAGACACAAATCATGGTGGTTGGAAAAGGATGTGGAGATATGAAGGCGATAATGCCGAAGAAGTTAGAGCCTTAATTGCCCAATATGCTGTACAAGCTGCAAACAATGATAAAATAGGATATTGTTATGGCGCTAATACATTATTAACTCAATTGAAAAAGCCAGAAGTTAATTATGAACCAAGTAAAATTACTGAAGCTTGCAATGCAGACTGCTCAAATTCAACTTGGGATATTGTTGCATGTGCAGGAAATAAATTAGGAATGGAAAATCTTAAAGGTATTTATAAAAAATCTTCAGTAATGGCAAGTACTCCTGCCGGAAGTAATGTTTATGGATTTATGGTTTACTCAGAGCAAAAATATCTTACGTCAGCAGATAATCTACAGCCAGGAGATATTTTGGCATCAAATGGACATGTTACAATTTATGTTGGTAATGCTACATCAACAAGTGCGGAAAATATAGGAAGCAATGTTACTGGAGGCTGGGAAGTTCAAGACATTACAGTCGATTTTGATAAACAAGATTTTAGATATAATGGCAGACCAAAAGATGCAACATATGAAGGAAAAAAATCATTGATAAAAGAAATCTTATCATCGCTTGCAACAATTATAGATTATATTGTAGGATTTCTTTTTCACGTTGTAACAGCAGCCTTTGTTGGAATAGTTGAGTTGATTGAAAGTGGACTTGCTAAAATGCTAAAAGCACTTGAAACTACAACTGGAAATGATGTTCAAAGTTCAAATGCAGATCACTACACAATAGAGGATTTAGTTTTTAATAGAATTCCAGCGTTAGACGTTAATATATTTTCAAAAACTCCCGGAGGAAAAGAACCTCAGGCTAATAGCCCATTAGAAATTATAATAACAATGATTTCAGCGTGGTATGTTACAATTAGAAATATTTCAATTATTGTTATGCTACTTGCAGTAATAATTTCAGGAATTAGAATGGCAATAGCAACTACAGCTGAAAAAAAAGCTGACTATAAAGAATATTTAATAAGATGGATAAAAGCACTTACACTAGTTTTTGTAGTTCACTATTTAATTTATTTTATACTTGTATTAAATGAAAAAGTTGTAAAAATGTTTGCAAATGCAGTTGATGAAACGGGCGAAAATGTAATATATAACACAATAAAAACAAGAGCATATGATGTAAGGCTATCAGTAGGATTTCCAGGAACAATAATGTATATTACATTATTTATATATTGGCTACGTTTCTTATGGTTATACTTTAAAAGATATGTTAGAGTATTAATTTTAATAGTATGTGCTCCAATAGTAATAGCAAAATATGCATTAAGTTCATCAAAAAAATCAGAATTTGATAATTGGCTTAGTGATTTTATATCTAATGTAATCATTCAGTCAGTTCATGCTTTAGAATATGCCGTATTCTTTGGAATAGCTGTTGATTTAGCAAAAGAAAGTGTTGTAGGCTTTATAATTGCACTTGTATTTATGGCACAAATTTTGAAATTAGATAGTGTTGTACTTGGAATGATTAGTTTTAGAGGAAGTGGAGCCGGCAGAGTTAAAGAACTTAAAGAACATAAACCTCTTGACAAAACTATTAATAACCTAGTTGATAAAGTTGCTTTTCCTGCTGCTGTTGCAATTACAGCTGGAAATGTAGTATATGGAACAGGTAAAGTAATAGGAAATGAAGTAAGCTATAGAAGACAAAAAGCAGATGATAAAGATGAATTAAAATATGGATACAGACCAAGAGAAACAAAAGCAAAAGAAAGAAAGAAAAAGTCAAATGCTAGAAAAAATAGTTTTGATCAGTTCATGCTTGATCACTTTAATAAAAATGGACAAGATGCTCATTGGGCTCAAATTGCTAAATTAAAAATAAAATCTAGACAAGGTGGAAAAGTTGGTAAAATATATAAAGGACAATTAAAAAGATATAATAAACAACAATGGGATATGTTCAAAAATAAAGGTGGTAGAATTGGAAGCGTTATTGGAGGAACTGCAGAAGGATTATTTGCTTTACCTCTAATGGCAACTAATTGGGAAGAAGAAGGAGTACCAATACTATTTGATTCCGCCCATAATATAAGATCTGGTATAAAAGGCATAAATAAAGATGCAGAAGAAAATCAAAAAGCAAAAGAAAAAGTTGAAAAAACCGCAAAAATTGTTGGCAAAGTTGACGAAATAGTGGAAGACACTGAAAACAAGATAAATTCAATAACAGATAAAGATAGAGCCAAAAAAGCACAAAAAGAAATTAACAAATTTACAAAATTAAAAGCAAATAGTTCATATATTCAAAATGCAATGATAACAAAACTTTATTCAGATAATAATTTATTACAAGAAGCCGAAAATGGAAATTATAATAATTTAATTAACGAAACCTTGAAAAAAGTAGATAAAGATAGTACACTTAATAGTAACGAAGCAGATGAAATTAAGAATAAAATGGAAGAATACATGAATACATATATGAATGCAAATACAGAAGGCGGAGGTCATGTTACATTTTCTGAAAATGTAATTGAAGAAATTTCGAAACAATTTGAAGATACTATAGCTGAAGCAACAGTATCTGAAGACAATATTGACATTGCTAAAAATATAAATGAAATAAAAGACCTAAATGCTGAATCAATCAAAAATGGTTCAGGTACATTAATAAAACCTAATATGTTTACAAAAGAACTTGAAAATAAAGTAAATGACTTAAACAATAACTAATTTAAAGGAGTATCAAATGTCAAAATTTGAAATAAAACGAAGCAAGTTAATATCATGTATATCAATTGCCATTATTATAATATGTTTTTGCATAAATTCTATTTCTTATGCAGCAACAACTCTAAGTGATGCATATGATAAAGTTAAAAAATCAAAATCACCCCAAAAATGGGAAATTGTATATGCAGAAGATGGAGGAAATGGAACAGGAGCAGATGGGTTTGATTCAAAAGGATGGTATTTAATTATATATATAGACTGGACAAGCGATGCAGATCAAGCTACAAAAATTTTTAAATATGTAAAAACGAAGAGCTCTAAAAAAATTGGTGAAAATGTTTATGATTTATATGCAGGGAATGCTGACTCTGGACATTATGATTTAAGCCTTGATAATTGTGGATTTAAAGGCAAAATTCAAAATGCAAAAGTCCCAACAACTGCATATTTAAAGGATAAGTCAAAAATTTATACAATAGATGATTATTCTGAATTAGATGCAACTGGCAAAAAATCTACAGATGAAGCAGTTGGAAATAAAGAAAAACCAGAAACAGCCAAAACTACAGTTATTGATAAAAGTGCTATAAAACCAGAGTGGGGTGACCCAGTATCAACCAAATTCACATATAATAATGATGGGAAATATTACGATAAATATATTGACAGTGATGGAAATATTTGGCTTGTTCCTAATGATGAAGAAGTTTCAACCAAGGATGAAATATATCAAGAAGAAGATATTGAACAAAAAAATGATGATGATCCATTCTCAAATGTTATTGATGGATTAGCAGGACTATTACTATATCCAATAAAGGTAATACCATTGCTAATTGGTAAAGCAATGTCTTTACTAATGGCAGCATTTGCAGGAAGCAAAGCAGGTGCATTAGATGTAGAAGACATTTTATTCAATAAAGTTGAATTAACTGATATTAATTTCTTTGATTTGAATCCATCAGATGCAACAGTAAAAACAATAAGATTAAGTGTAGCAGCATGGTATTATTCTGTAAGAAATGTTGCAATAGTTGCACTATTAGTTATATGCATTTATGTTGGAATTCGTATGGCAATAGCAACTGTTGCAGAAGAAAAAGCAAAATACAAAGAAATGTTAATCGATTGGGCAACCGGTCTTGCTCTTGTATTTGTATTACATTACATTATGATATTTATTATAAATATTAATAATGCATTAGTAGATATATTTGCCAAAGGACTTGATGCGGATTCAGGTGATGTAATGGAAAAATTCTTTACACAGGCATGGCAAGTAGGCTTTACTAATGGATTCATTAGCGCAGTATGTTATGTAACATTAGTTGGAATAACATTTGTATTTTTATTATCATACATTAAACGTATGATAACAATTGGATTTTTAATTGTAATAGCACCATTAGTAACAGTTACATATTCTCTAGATAAAATGGGTGATTCAAAATCACAAGCACTAAATACATGGTTCAAAGAATTTTCTTATAATATATTAATTCAACCATTTCAGTGCGTAGCATATTTAGCATTAGCAAATACATCTTATCAATTACTTGCTCAATCAAACTCTGAACATTTAGATGAAATGTTCAGATCAGCAGTGCTAGCATTCGTAATGTTATTATTTGTTCTAGAATCGGAAAAAATTATTAAACACATATTCCACTTTGAATCAGAAACAATGTCTGATGGATTAAAAGAAGCCGCAGTTGGAGCAGCTATATTAGGTGAATCAAGAAAAGCAATAGCTAATAGAAGCAAAAATCAGGGAGGACAACCTTCACCTTCTGGAAGTGGAGAGGGTTCTTCGGAAGAAGCTGAAGCTAGAAAGAAAATGGCTCAAAATGAAATCAAGTATTCATCTGCAAATGCCAATAATGTTAATAGTGGTGACTTTTCTAATTCTGGAACAGATGCATCAACAAATTCTAGAAGAAATGGCTCTTCTAATAGCAATACTACAGTATCACAAAATGATAATAATTCTTCTAAAAATAAACCATCAGCTAGACAAAGAATGGCAAGAGAGGGTGCAAACGTCTTTGGAACTGTTGGTGGAAATAGATATGTTAGAGGCTATGCAAATTTTGTGAAAAAAGCAAGTGCTGCTATGTTAGGTGGAGCTTTAATAACTGGAATGACAGGTGATGCTAAAACAGGTACATTAGCAGGAATTGAATCATGGAGAACAGCAAGTAAGACTCCTACAAAAGCTGGAACAGCTATTACAAAACAATCACATAAAAATCAATTAGCAAAATCATACAATAACTATGTAAATCAATATGCAGAAGAACATAGTGGAGAAGGATTGACTCAACAACAAATAAATGATGCTGCAAGACAGCATGCAATTGATTTAATGAATGCAGATAGTGAGGATAGTTTGTCAGGATCAGATAGAGAATTTAAGCATGCATTGGAAAATGTATATGCTGATGCTGGAGGAGCAACTGTAAAAGATAATTACATGAGATTAAATCAAACTTTAAATGATATTGAAGATGGAAAAATAGGTGAGACTACAATTCAAAAAAAATTCAAAGGAAAAATTAATGCAGGTCAAGCCAAAAAAGCAAAAAAAGCTCAAGAAGAACAAGTGGTAGATGATTCAGATACTTTTAGAATGAATTTTACAGAATATGATAAAAACCACCCAAATAATTCTAATAATGCATAGTATTGAAAAATTAATTTGAGAAATGGAGGTGATTAAAATATCTGATATGGATGATGAAAGAAAAAATGAAACAAATGATGAAGAAAATAATAATGAAGAAACACAAGATAATAATCAAAATGTACTAAATGAAAATCAGAATTTTAATCAACCTTTTACACAATCACAAGATGAAGGTGGATACCAAGATACAATGAGCAATATGAATAGTACTAATAACAATAGTGAAAATGACTCAGCAGAACAAAACGACGTAGGAGATGATGATGAGTCAGGTGATAGTGTAGGTAATATAAAAGATGATGAAGAAGAAGAAAAAAATGAGGAAGAGAAGGCTAAACATCGATTAAATGATAATAATGTTACTGCAGATGACATAAAAAAAATAAGTGATAATTTAAAGAAAAGAGCAGAAGAAGAAAAAAAATCCCCACAAGATGTTGCTAATGAAATAAATAATAGATTTGGAAATTCCTCTAATAATTCTTCGAATAAAAGCTCTAAAAACAACAATAATATAAATGATTCTGAAAAAAAGAAATCAGGTAGACCAAAAAAATCTGAGAGAAGACAAAAAACAAGGGAACAAGAGGCTCAAAGAGAGCAAAAAAAGAAAGAACAAAATAGTAATCCAGGCCATGGAAGAAGAAGACAAGAAGAACAAGCAAAAGCAGAAAGAGATGCTAAATTTGGACCTGGAAAATATGCAGGTGCAAATCCAAAAAATGCAAGTGCAAATCCATCGGCAAATGCTGGAACAAAGGCAGGTGCAAAAGCAGGTACTACAGCAGGAACAGCAAGCGCTGGTGCAGCAGGAGGAGCGGGAGCAGCAAGTGCTGGCGCAGCAGGAGGAGCAGGAGCAGCAGCTGCTGTTGGTGTTGGATTTGGAACTGTATTATTAGTAATATTAATAATTGTTTTAATAATAATTATTATTGTAGGATTATATGGATTTTTTACTTCAATGCCAGGTGAAATTATTGGAAAAATAGAAGATACAGCCAAAAGTGTTTTTACAAATATTAAAGGTACATTTACAGGAGATTACATTGATGTAGATAGTGATGAAGTAAAAAGTCTTGCAGAATATCTTGAGGATTCTGGTTATGGAAGCACTTTAGGAATGGGACTTGCAAAAGTTACATACAAAGAAGATTCACAATCTGCTTCAGAAGGTAAAATAAAAGAAATAGATAAATTTGAAAAAGATAAATATCAAAAAAATGTCCTTTTAGCATATATGACAGCATATAGAGAAACATATGAAACAGCAAAACGTAGTTTTTGGGGTACTTTTCAACTTTATGGTGAACAAATAGGAAATTTAATTTCTGGAGAAGGTGTTGATTGGAAAACAACTATAGAAGAAGAAAACAAAGCTTATTCAACAGGATTGATAAATATTACAGATCCTTGGCTAGAAGATAATGTATCAATAGATGATCAAACACAAAGAATAAAATTTACACAACATAGTTTTTGGGGAACTGTAATGAGCTATGATTTGTCTGATTGGACTGCAAAATATGGTAGACCAATAGAATTATTTTTAGCATTGCATGGTGCAACAGGAATGCCTGACTTAACTTATAAAATAGCTACATCACAAGACTTTAATACAAAAGTAAATATTAATGCAACTTATGCAAAAATGACAGTGGAAGACTTGAAAATAAATGCAGGTGGAAATACTTATAGCAAACAAGATATAATTGATGCATATGAAAAAGAAGTAGAAAAAGAAAAAGAAGCCAAAAAAAACAAAAAGACATACACCAAACAAAGTACTTTGTCTGGATTAAATTTTGATCAAATTGAAGAACTATACAAAGCTATACCTGATAGCGTAAAGGTTTATCTTCCATATATTTCAAGTGTAAAAAAACATTGGTATTATAGAGATATTGAATTTAACGCAGGGTTAGATGCAACATATCAATCCGCTAAAAGAGCAACACAAACAATTAAATATTCTCCTGGAGATTCAAAGAGTTCATTAGGTGGATTCGATATTACAATGAATGTATTATATGAAGCCACAGATGATAAAGGAATTTTATATCAAGTAAATGAACCTTATGTAAGTGGACCAAACGCTGCAATTAAAAAATTATTTAGTAAAAAATATTATAGATATGATGGAAACATTGAAACAGCAAGGAAAATATACTGTAAGAAATTAGCAGATGCAGGCAAAACTTCAGGATATAATTATACTTTCAATGGACAAGAATATACACTTTCAGATGATGAAATAAATGATGGTACTATAAAAAAGGAAAAGCCTGCTTTTGGAACAGCACATGATACATTGGCTGCTTTTGATATAGTAAAAAATTCACATACGACAGCAGGAGATTTTGTTTATAGAATGCTAAAGGAATTGGCAACTAGTGATGCTATTGATGAAGATTCACGCTTAACAAGAGAGGCATTAACAGAAACACTAAAACAAGTTTTTGTATGGCCATTTAGTAATTATGATTCTGCATCAGATTCTGTTACAAAAACAAATTGGAATGTAAAAAAAGACATAGATAAATATGGAATAGTAGTTTCAGATGTACAAGGGGAAACAATGATTGCCCCTGGAGATGGAGAAATAACAAAAGTAGATGGTGATACAATTACAATTAAATTCAATGCATTAACTACAACAGATGGAGATAATTCATCATCAGTTATTAAAAATCCAAGTACAAAAACAATTCTTGAAAAATATTTTAAAGATGATTTCTATGATGTAGATGAAAATTTACCGGTTGGCATGACAATGACAATTAAAGGAATTACAGGTGCAACAATAGGAAAAATCACAAGACTTGATAAAATTGGGACAGCAGAAGGAACAGTAAGTATTTTCTTACAACAAAAAGATAAGTCATTAACTGGTTCAGAAAATGAAACTACAGATGATGATGTTGAAAATTATATGAATACAACATATACAGAATATAAAGAAAGAGGAATTATATATCAACTTGAAAATATAGGAACAGCAAAAGAAGGCACAGGAATTTCTACAGAAGGCACTGGAAGCGGAAGCACATCATCTGGAGATGTTGGATTTATAATGGATGGTGTAACAGAAGCAGACATAAATGATGATGTAAAATTAGCTCAAGATTCTGTTGGAAAAGCAAAAACAAAAGTACCAAATGATGGAGAACTTGTTTTCCATAAATATGATACTACATTCACAATCGGAAAGAATGCTGAAGAAGTAAATACTGTACTTGCAGTTGTATTCTCTGAGGCAGATGGAAAATCATATGATGACATTAACTGTCCTCTTGCAGTATTTAGTTCAATTGTAAATGCGTTATCAGAACCAGCTAATAATGGAAAAACAATGTACCAGATTGTAACTCATGGAAAATGGTCAACTTCATATACTAGTGGTAGTTATAAAAATTATTTAAATAGCGATGGCAGTTTTACACAAGATAAGAAAAATGCTGACTTATGTATGAAAGCAGCACAAATGGCATCACAGGGTTGGGTAAATCATGGATTTAAAAACTTTTTGGCAGCTAGTAATAAGAATACTACGACTAGGGATGGTAAATTAGATTCAGTATCTGAAAGAGATAAAAAAAATATGGAAAAACACAAATATTCTGCTTCAGAACTTACTGACTATCGTTTAGTTTATGATGGAACAGTCTATTATAATGGTGACAAAGGTAATTATTCTGCACCTTCAAAATTTCCACCAAGTCAAAGTAAATAGGGTGTATTTTATAATGCACCCTATAAAAATATAGGAGAAAGAATGAAAAAGAAATTATTTATAGTTGCTTTATTAATAATTGTTTTCATAGTAATTTTTTTGGGAGTAAAATCCATAAAAAATAATTATGTGAAAAAACAATATGTTAATGTAATGGATTATTTTAATATTGAAGCAGATAATTCAGAAGATCAAAATGTATTTCAAGAAAATGGAACAGATTTTGAAAACACAACTATTGAAAATGAAATAAATAATCAAAATCAAACTAATATTTTAAATGATAATACAACATCAAATAGCACTCAAACTGATGATACAACTTCTGAAAATAACAATGAATTTTCAAAAATAAGATCTATGTATAAAGGTAATTATGATATTGATAGTATTGAAAATAATTTGATATATTTTGCTAGAAATGTTAAAGTAATTTACAGCAACTCAAAGTCAAAAAGCCATAATAAAATTTTGCAATACTATGATTTGAATAAAGAAAGTATAAATGAATATTCAGTATATGATAGGACTAGTTACTTAAATATTGCTATTCAAATTCTTAGTATGAAATGGACCAAGAATCCTATTTATAGAAATTATAAAATTGATGCTGATTCATTTAAATCAGATAATTCATTTAGTTATGTAAAGGCTACTTTGTATTATTCTACTGGAGACACTATAAAGTTAATAATAGAAATTCCTAATGACACAAGCAAAAATGAAAATGTAATGTTTACATCAGAGGACAAAACACAACTTTCAGAATAGATTTAAGATATACAATTAAAGTATAAAACTATAAAAGTATTAAATTATTAAAGTTTTATTAACATTAAAACAAAATTATTACATTAAGATAAACACTGGAGATATAAAATGAAGAAAAAATTCTATATTATTATTTCTTTGATTATAATATTAATAATAGTTGCAATTTCTTTGAACATAAAAATTAATAAAGAAAAAAGAAAAAACAAAGACTATAATGTTGTTATTACAAATGAAATTCAAAATCAAATTAATGAAAATGCAATGAAAGCAAACTTGCTAAATGATTCACCGCAAGAAAGAATGAAAACATATTGTGGTCAATTTTTAGGAATGATTGAAGATGAAAAATATGATGAAGCATATTCATTATTAAATGAAAATTTCAAAGAAAATTATTTTCCAACACAAGAAGATTTTGAAAAGTATGTAAAAGAAAAATATCCATCTTTTATTAAAATTGATTATGAAGACACTGATAGAAAAGGCGAAGTATATTTAATAAAAGTTAAAATCAGTTCTCTAACAGATGATAGCTTTCAAAGTTTCGAGCAAAATTTTGTAGTAAGAGAAAATGATAATAATGATTATACAATTTCATTTGAAAAGATTTAAAAGAATATTAATGATAAAATTTATTAAGTAAAATCTATGAAATAAATTAATGTCAGCCTTAAATCAAATTCAATATAAATATTATTAAATATTTTATAATTAAAAAATAAAAATTATAAGGTAGAAATTAGAAAGGTAGTATATGAAATTTAGTACAGAAGTAAAACTTGCAATTTCACGTTTTTTTAGAAAATATGGAATGACTATTTTGGTAATAGTCTTTGCATGGTTTATTGTGTTTTCAATAAATAAATATATGAAAGCTCATCCAAAAGAAAAAAAATTGATACAATCTTATAATGCTAATACACCTGTAATGGATGAAACTGATGATCTTTCATCATCTGAAGCACAAACCAACAATAGTTTAATCGATACATACTTTAATTATTGTAATTCAAAGGACTATGATGATGCATATAATATGCTTTCAAATTCTTGCAAAGATTTTATTTTTGGTAATTCAGTAGATAATTTTAAAAAATATATTGATGAAATTTTTACTCATGATAAAAAATACTATATACAAAATTATTCAAATGTTGACAACGTATACATTTATGTTTATACAGTAATTGACGACATAGAAGCAACAGGCACTACTGGTGGCTATGATTCATATAGCGAGAGAATTGCAATTTTCAAAGAAAACGGCGATTATAAAATATCTTGTGATAACTATATTGGAACTTTTGATGTATACAAAGAAGCAGAAGACACAAATTTGAAAGCGACAATCACTACTAAAAATGTTAGTTACACAAGAGAAGGATATAATGTTACTCTTGAAAATAAAGGCAACTACTATCTACTTATTTCAAGTGGAACAGATAGTGATGAAGTTCAAATTGAACAATCAGATTCAGATATTTCAATGTCTAATGGTAACATATATTGCCTACTTTATCCAAATAGCAAAGAAGATGTTCAATTCTTATTTGACAAATTTTTTGATGATACAGACAAAGAAACAAAATTAAAATTCAATACAATTAGAGTATATCAAGACTTAAAATCAGATCCAATAAGAACGTATAGTTTGAATATTGATTTGAAATAAAATATATTAGTTATAAAAATTTCCTGTTATGAATAAAATTTAATAGGAGATTTTTTATTATGCATAAAATAATAACTATTTTGACAATAATTTTCTTAATTACATTTTCTTTTTCAAATAATATTTCTTTTGCAGATGACGAAGAAAATGAAAACGAAAACATAAATATAAAAGAAAATGAAAATATTGATGAACAGGCTTCAAATCAAAAAGATTTTCCAATAATAAATTCTAGAAGATATGTTGTGCTTGATAGAAATTCAAAATCTGATATTTTAGGCAAAGATGAAAACAAGGAAACTCCTATGGCATCTACTACAAAAATAATGACTACAATTATAGCTCTCGAAAATTGCAAAGATTTAAATGAAGAGGTTATAGTTGATAAAAAGGCAGTTCAAATTGGCGGATCAAAATTAAAAATAAAAGAGGGAGATAAAATAACAGTAAATGATTTGCTTTATGGTATGATGTTAAGATCAGGAAATGATGCATCTATTGCATTAGCAATTTATTTAAGTGGGAGCGTTGAAAACTTTGTGAACCAAATGAATGAAAAAGCAAAAAGTTTGAAATTAACACATACTCATTTTACTTCACCTTATGGACTTGATAATCCTATGCATTACACTACACCACACGAGTTAGCAATACTAACTGATTATGCATTAAAAAATGAAACTTTTAGAAAAATTGTTGGGACAAAATCAACAACAATAAAAATAAATGGAAATCCTGTTGAAATAAAAAACACAAATGAATTACTATGCAACAACATTGAAGGAGTGTATGGAGTAAAAACAGGATTTACAAATGGTGCAGGCAGATGCTTGGTTACAGCAATAAAGAGAAACAACATGGATTTGATCGTAGTTATTTTAGAAGCGGATACAAGAAAAGATAGAGCAAAAGATACAATCAATCTTGTGAATTATGTTACTAAAAATTATAGAGTGGAAAACGTATATGACATAATACAACAGAAATTTGAAAATTGGAAAAATATAAATTTAAAAAGAATACAAATTGAAAAAGCAAGTAATAACTTGAAGGTAGAACTTTCGAAAATTAATTCCAAAAATATAATAACAAACAAAGAAATTAACATAGATATTAACATGCCATTATATTTTGAAGCACCAATAAAAAGAGGCGACAAATTAGGCACATTAATTGTAAAAAATGGGGATAATATTACAGAATGTATAGATATAATTGCATCAAATGATGTAAAAAGAAATGGTATCGTTGAATATTTTAAAATGTATGCAAAAATACTATTTTTACAACATTGAAAAACAAATGTAACAATTTTGTAACAAATTTTGCTAATTTCATTGATTTTTTTCTCATTTCATAATATAATATTAAAAGATTATGCGAGGAGGAAATTATGGGTGAAGTTATAGTTGTTACATCCGGGAAAGGTGGAGTTGGAAAAACTACAACCACAGCCAATATTGGTGCAGCCTTAGCAATGAAAGGTAGAAAAGTCTGTTTAGTTGATACAGATATAGGACTTAGAAATCTTGATGTTGTTATGGGCTTAGAAAATAGAATAGTATATGATATAGTTGACGTAGTAGAAGAAAAATGCAAAGTTAGACAAGCATTAATAAAAGATAAAAGATTCCAAGATTTATTCTTATTACCGGCAGCCCAAACTCGAGATAAAAGTGCAGTAAATGAAGAACAAATGAAAGAATTGATTTCAAAATTAAGAGAAGAATTTGATTTTATTTTAATAGATTGTCCAGCAGGAATAGAGCAAGGATTTAAAAATGCCATTGCTGCTGCTGATAGAGCTTTAGTTGTAACAAATGCAGAGATTTCATCAATTAGAGATGCAGATAGAATAATTGGGTTATTGGAAGCATCAGAAATTAGAAATCCAGAATTAATCATAAATCGTTTAAGACCTGAAATGGTTAAAAAAGGTGAAATGATGGATGTAGAAGACATTCTAGATTTACTTTCGATTGATTTGATTGGTGTAGTACCAGAAGATGAACACATTATTACACAAACAAATAAAGGAGAACCTGCTGTTTCAAATAAAAATGCTCCATCAGGTAAAGCCTTTATGGAAATTGCAAGAAGAATTCTAGGAGAAAATGTTGAAGTAACAATTCCTGGAAGAAAGAAAGAGGGATTCTTTAGCAGATTATTTAAAAAAAGATAATAAAAAAATTGGAGGGAAAAGATGTTTGACAAATTAACAGGTTTCTTTAAAAGAATGAATGTAAAAGAAATTGAAGATAGTAATGCAAAAAAAGAAAACGCAAAGGATGCAAAAGAAAGACTACATTTGGTTTTATTACAAGATAGAGCAAATGTATCTGCAGATTTTCTTGACCTTATGAAACAGGAAATAATTGAGGTTATTAAAAAATATATCGATGTTGATGAAGATCAAATTGATGTAAAATTAACAAATAAAGTTAATAGCGATGGCACAACAGGTGCACCAGCTTTATATGCAAATATTCCAATTGTTAAAATAAAGAGTGAAGCTAGAAAAGCAGTAAAGAAACAAAAGGATGCAGAGAAACAAGCACAAAAAGAGACTGACAAAAAAACAGAAACTGAAAAAACAAGTGCAGATAAAAAGACAGAGCCTGTTAAAAATGAAGTATCAAAAGAAACTATAAAAAAAATAGCTAAAAAATCTGCAACAAAATCGACTGCAAAAGTGGCTACAAAAGAAGCAAAGAAGCCAGCAACAAAAGCTACTACTAAAAAAACAGCAACTAAAAAATCAACAAAAACTGCAGCTACTAAAAAGAGTACAGCAGCAAAAACAACAGCAAAAAAATCTACTACAAAGAAAACAGCTTCAACAAAATAAAAATATTACGAAGAAGAAATTTTTAAAATAAAATATTAGAATATTATTTAAATATAAAATTAATAATAATTTTAAAAATTGAAAGTAATATTAATATGGTACTTTTAGAATTAAAATTATTGGTAATTATATAATGATTGACTAAAGAGGAGATATATGAAAAAGAGATTAGCAAAAAACATTGATTGGTCAATATTAGTATGCACAATCCTATTAGTAATAATAGGATTGTTTGCTATATATTCGGCAACAGATAGTTCTAACCATGAAGAATTTAGAAAACAACTAATGTGGGTTGGAATAAGTATTCCATTTTTTATTGCATTTATTTTTATTGATTATGATTTTATTGCAAAAATTTCACCAATACTTTATGGCATTTCAATATTGTCATTAATTGGGGTATTATTTACAGACCCAATTTCGGGCGCTAGAAGTTGGTTCACATTTAAATCATTTTCATTACAACCATCAGAATTTGCAAAAATTTTTACAATTGTTTTTTTAGCATTAGTAATTTCAAGAATAAAAAGAAAAGGTGTAGAAGAACTTAATAGACCAACAAGGTTGCTACTTATTTTAGCTATATTTGCAGTACCACTTTTGCTAATTATAAAACAACCAGACTATGGAACAGCAATGGCTTTTATTGTTGCGTTCGTTTTAATGTTATTCGTTTCAGGAATTTATAAGAGATATATTTTTACAGCATTAGCAGCAGTAATAGTTGCAGTGCCATTATTGTATTTTTTCGTTTTACCAGAACATGCAAAAACAAGAATTGAAGTATTCCTAAATCCTGATTTAGATCCAAGAGGAGCAGGCTATAATATTACACAATCCAAGATTGCAATAGGCGCTGGAGAACTATTAGGAATGGGATATATGAAAGGAAATCAAACACAACTAGGATATTTGTATCCAAAATCTACAGATTTTATTTTTTCTGTAATCGGCGAAGAAATGGGATTCCTATTTGCTTCAGCAATTATAATTTTATATGTCATACTGATTGTGAGGGCAATTGCTATTGCAAAAACGGCAAAGGATGAACTAGGTTCACTTATTGCAATCGGAATTGCAGGAATATTTATTTTCCATATGATTGAAAATATTGGCATGACTATGGGATTGCTTCCAATTACTGGTGTACCATTACCTTTTGTAAGTTATGGTGGTAGTTCATTATTAAGCAATTTTATTATGATTGCTTTACTACTTAATATTAGCGGAAGAAGACAAAGGACATTATTTTTATAGTATGAAAATAGGAAATGTAGAATTAAAAAATAATTTAATATTGGGGCCAATGGCGGGGCTTACAGATAGAGCGTTTCGAATCGTTACCAAAAAATATGATTGTGCATTAGTTGTTACTGAAATGGTAAGTGCAAAAGCGCTTTTTTATGATGACAATAAAACTAAAAAAATAATGAATACGGAGGGAGAAAAAAGACCAATATCAATTCAAATATTTGGAAGTGATGAAGAGTCAATGGCATATAGTGCAAGATACATTTCTGAAAATCATTTAGCAGATATTATTGATATAAATATGGGTTGTCCTGCTCCAAAAGTTGTGAAAAATGGTGATGGTAGTAGATTACTTTTAGATTTAGATAAAGCTGGAAAAATTGTAAAAGCGGTTGTTGATAATTCTACTTTACCTGTTACTGTTAAAATAAGAAAGGGATGGGACAATGAACATATAGTTGCTGTTGAGGCTGCTAAAATTATTGAACAAAATGGTGCTTCTGCAATTACTATTCATGGAAGAACGAGAAATGAATTTTATTCAGGGAAAGCCGATTGGAATATTATTAAAAAAGTTAAGGAAAGTGTTTCAATTCCTGTTATTGGGAATGGAGATGTTTGCACACCTGATGATGCAAAAAGAATGTTTAAAGAAACAGGCTGTGATGGAATTATGATTTCTAGAGGTGCTCTAGGAAATCCTTGGATTTTTGAAAAGATTTTGAATGCTTTAGAAAACAAACCTGAAAGAGTAATTTCTAATCAAGAAAAATTTGATACAATTGTGGAACATATCAACTTGGAAGTTGAAGATAAGGGAGAGATTACTGGAATTAGAGAGATGAGAAAACATTTATGCTATTATATTAAAGGAGAACCTAATGCTTCTGAACTTAGAGATAGAATTAATCATATGGAGAGCAAGGATGAAGTGATTTCTGCATTGAAGAAGTTTTACAAAGTATAAAAAATATATTATTGTCAATAATAAAGTCATAAGAATTTTTTATGGCTTTATTTTTTTGCATTAGTGTCATTAGTGTTAAATATATTAATTTTTTGCCCTTACCGGATTATGCTTTTTAGATGTCACTCAATTCACTTTTAAAAAAGTGAATTTCGGACTACTGATCTGAAAGTATAATCAATCGCCCTACGCTACGCTTCGGTTGTTCGCTGCGCGGGCTTTAAAAATTAATATATTTAACACAATTTATTAAAAACTACATAGTATATTGAAAAGGAGTTTGCTTATGACAATAAAAAGAGGAGATATGTTTTATGCTGATTTGAGTCCAACTGTTGGCTCTGAACAGGGTGGAATTAGACCGGTTATGATTGTACAAAATGATGTTGGCAATAAATATAGCCCAACTGTAATTGCTGTGGCTATTACTTCAAAACTTAATAAAAATAAAATTCCAACTCATATTGAAATAGATAAAGAAAACGTAGGATTAAAGACTGATTCAGTAATTTTAGCGGAGCAGGTTAGAACAATTGATAAAAGTAGGTTACGTGAAAAAATTGGACATATTGAAGATGAAAAGTTACTTGGAAAAATTAATAACGCATTGGGTGTTAGTATAGGATTGAACTAAAAAAACTTATGTAAACTAAAATTAAATGTTACAAAATGAATAAATTTATTAAAAAGCCTTGAATTTAAAACGATTGTGCAGTATAATAAATATGTATAGTTTTGTACATAAATTTTAATAATGACTTTCGAAAATATAATGAGATGGAGAAAAAAATGAAACTTAAAAATTTATTTAAGGTTGCAATTGTTGCACCAATAATTTTATTATTTAGTTTTAGTGTTACAGGCAAGGTAAATGCTACGCAAGTATCACCAGTTAGTTTTAATTTGTATAATAGTAACAATAGTAGACCAACTGGATATTATTCTGTAAATGCATATTCAAATACAACACCAGTAATTAAAATTACAAGTGGTTCATATAAGGAAAATGCTAATACAGCGATTTATTGTTTAAGAAATGGATTGGGATTTGGTAATTTAAATCAAAATAGTACAGCAATAAATTACAATCAAAACTTTAATCTTAAAGATGATAAGTTTGTTAATGCAACAGATTCTTCAACTTCAACATATAGAAATGTACTACCAAAAACTGAAAAAATTTATAATGAAATGCTTTGGGTATTAAATAAAGTTTCTATGGTTGAAGATGATACTTCAAGAAATAATTTGATAAAAGAGGCAGGACTTGATCCAGCAGATGCATTTAGAAATTACAATCTTAATGGGGTATCACAAAATGCCTCAGCAGCTGAAGATGATATTGTAAAAGATGTAATTGATGTTATTCAACAAACTGCTATCTGGACTTTCTCAAATGAAGAAACAAAAACAACTGATCCGGGACATACACCAAAGGGAGATGGTATTTTCTATGTAGGAAGTGACTCTCAATCAGTAAAGAGTAGTTTATTAAGTGTAAATAATAAAATGGGTTCAGATACCGCTCCAGGTTCATTACAAGATGAAGAAAGTTATATTTTATATAAATATTTAGTTAATTCAGCTATAGATGCTGTTGAAAATAAAAATTGGACATACAAAGATGTTAGTTCTCCAATTGAATTTGATGAAACAAGAGACGTAATTGTAGAAGAAAATGATAAGTATTTTATCGGACCATACAGATTAAATCAAATTAATACAACACCATATACTTTAAATGTTTCAATCAAAGATGGTACAACAGATTTAACAGGTGTTACATTAGTTGGAGCTGATAAAAAAACAGTCTTAACAGGTTCTTCATACACTGAAATGCTTCAAAATAATTTGAACAAGGATTTTTACATTGAATTACCAACAACTACAACAGCTTCAAATGTTGTAATTTCAGTAAATGCAGAATATAGTACAAGAAATTTAACTTATTGGGCAGTTGGTGGAGGAACAAATTCAACACAGCCATTAGTTGTAATTGAAGATAAAAAAGTTCCTTATGAAAAATCAGCACAACAAACAATAATAAGAAAAAATGAAAATTTTGATTTAGCTTTGAGAAAGTTTATTACAAGTGTTGAAACATCAAAAGGTATAAAGAGAGATTATGATTATTCAAGCAGAGTTCCAAGAATTTCACAAGATGCATTAAAGGCATTAGCACAAGGAAAAACAGAACTTGATGCTTCAACAGGTTCAACTGTCACAAAAACACATATTAAAGATCCTTTAAAAGTTGAAACAGGGGATTTAGTAACATATACAATTAGAATTTACAATGAAGGTTCAGTTGATGGAAAGGCTACATCTATTACAGATTACTTACCAAATGGACTTGAACTTGCAGAAAATAGTGACATAAATACAAAATATGGTTGGAAGAAAGATAGCAAAAATTCAAATAAAGTTGTTTCTACATGGACTGCTAGTCAAGCGGACTTAAAAGCATTTGATCCAATGCCAGCATCTGGAGCATATACAATTTCATATATTGATGTTCCAATTCAATGTAGAGTTACTGCAACTACAAAGAATACAGATACAATGTTAAAAAATATTGCAGAAATTACAACAGCATCAAATGATAATGATATAGATTCAAAACCTGGAAATGTTAATTCAAATCCATCAACATATAACCCTACAAACCCAACAACAGGTAGAGGAGAACAAGATGATGATGATTATGAAGAACTAGTATTAAAGGGAAAATATTTTGATTTAGCATTTAGAAAATATATTACAGGAGTTACAGATACAAAGGAAAATACAACAGAAATTAGTAACAGAGTACCAAATGTAGATATTACACCATTAGTTAATGGAACAGATACAACTGCAATTTATAGACACATTAAAAATCCTGTTAGCGTAAAAGCTGGAGATATAGTAACATACACAATCAGAGTATACAACGAAGGTGAAGTAGATGGTTATGCCGATAAAATAGTAGATCATTTACCAGAAGAATTAGAGTTCCCAGTTTTAACTTCAGATAACGTAAGTGATGAGGTTAAGAAAGCAGTTGAATTCAACTCAGAAAAAGGCTGGATAATAGATCCAAGTGATAAAACAAATAGAACTATTTATTCAAAAACATTATCAAAAGAAAATGATGAAGATAATATAATTAAGGCTTTTGATGGAAAAGAACTAAAATATAAAGAAACACAAATAAAATGTATTGTTAAAAATACAGCACAACCTAGAAAAGAAATCACAAATATAGCTGAAATAGCCGAAAGCAGCAATAGCTATAACCTTCCTGATAGAGATAATAAGAAGAGCACTACAATTCCAGCAGATGCAGATTTCCCTGCATATAAAGGTGATTCATCAAACAAAGATGATTTGTCAGACAAAGACTACTACTATAAGGGACAAGAAGATGATGACGACTTTGATAAAGTTATTTTGGAATCATTTGATTTAGCATTAAGAAAATTCATTACAGGTGTAAATGATACTAAAATAGATTCAAGAATACCACAAATTGATACATCAAAATTTGGTACAATAGTAGATGGAAAACAAGTTACAACATGCACATACAATCATACAAAAGAGCCAGTTAGAGTTTGTCAAAATGATATAGTAACATATACAATTAGAGTTTATAATGAAGGTACACAAAATGGATATGCCGAAGAAATCAAAGATGATATTCCAGCAGGACTAGAATTTGTACCAGACAATGAAATAAACCAAACTTATACTTGGAAAATGTTAGATGAAAATGGTCAAGAGACAACAGATGTAACAAAAGCAAAATCAATTGTTACAGACTACAGATCAAAGGAAAAATCTACAACAAATAATGACAACTTAATTAAAGCATTTGATAAGGAAACAATGGCTCAAAAAGGACCAAATTACGTTGATGTAAAAGTTGCATTTAAAGTAACTACACCAAACACATCTGATAGAATAATTATTAACTCTGCACAAGTTAGTAAAGATCTTGATGAAGATGGAAACGAAGTAGAAGATATAGATTCAACACCAGACAATATGGAAAATGGAAATCCAAAAGAAGATGATGAAGATATCGAAAAGATTTACGTTAAATACTTCGATTTAGCATTAAGAAAATGGGTTACAACAGCAATCGTAATTGAAGATGGTACTCAAAAAGAAATGGCAACAGGACATTATGCTGAACAAGAACCAGAGCCAGTTGTTAAGGTTGAAGTTAACAAAAAGAGAATGAAGAATACTGTAATCAAATTTAAATACAGTATTAGAGTAACAAACGAGGGAGAAATTCCTGGGTATGCTACAGAACTTTCAGATTACATTCCTAAGGGATTGAAATTCAACCAAGCAGATAACCCAGATTGGAAAGAATCAGGAGACAAAATTATTACAACTAAATTAAAAGATACATTATTAAATCCAGGAGATCAAGCATTTGTTGATTTAACATTAACATGGATTAATAGTGAGGACAATATGGGTGTTATGACAAACTGGGCTGAAATCAGCAAGGACAAGAATGACAGTAATACACCAGATATTGATTCTACTCCAAACAACAAGGTAGAAGGCGAAGATGATTTTGATTATGCACCAGTTGCTATTACAGTTGTTGCAGGTTCTGCACCAAGATATATAGCACTTTCAAGTTCAATTCTTGCAATTATTGGAACAGGCGCAGTATTAATCAAGAGATTCGTAATATAGAATTAATTCAAACTAAAAAAGATGGAAGTTAACTTCCATCTTTTTTTATTGTTTTTCTGTAATTAGTTTAAATCCAATAGTTTCTAGAGCTTCTTTAGTTTTCAAAAGATTAACAGGAGTTGCAGTATAGTCATCTTCATTTACCTCAATAGTGATTTCACATTTAGAATATTTTCTATAATTCTTCATAATTTCTTTTAACTTTTTCATATCATCAATTTCATCAATTGAAAATGGTCTGCTATGATCAGCATCAATTCCATTATCTCTCATATTATTTAAATGGATAAGACCAAAATCACAATATTGTGTTGCATCTTTAAATTCCTTTTTCCAATCTGTTAAATCTTCATAAGAAACACGCTTCCAAGATTCATAACTCATCATCATATGACATGTATCCATTAAAGGCATTATTCTTCCTGGAGCAAATTTATTAAGCTCATTTACAACATATGCTATATCACTCATTCCAAATATTGTATTAAAACCACAATTCGCAATTGTACCTGTATTTTCAATTACAAAATCAATGTTACTGAAGAAATCTGTAATGTCTTTTATTTTAGGTCCAATGCTTGTTTCAATTAAATTTGTAATTCTCCACATGTCTTCTGAAGTATCATTGTGAACTACAATTTTAACTCTATGGCCTTCAAGTTCTGCAATATGTTCTGCATATTTACATGTGTCCACAAGTGTATCAAAAAAATTTCTATCAAGGAGTCTTATTAGAACAACATCTGTTATTTTATCTACAAGTGGAGGCCTTAGTATAGGTGAGTGAACAACTCTTATATCAACACCATAATCTTTTATAATATTATCTGTATCTTCATATTGTTGTTTAGTAACTTCCTTTTCTAATAATTGAATTTCTATGTTTTTAAATCCTGCATTAACTTTGGCTAAAAATTCATCTGTTTTTGGTACTGATTTTGCATTTACAATTATTTTCATTTGTTCCTCCTATGTCTTTTGTAATTCTTTCTATTAAAGTATATCACAACAATTTTTAAACTTCAATTTTTATGACTAAAAAAATTTTTTGAATTATAAAGAATTCACAAAAAAGTCATTGAAATTAAGGCTTTTTTCTAGTATAATATAAAAAGTTATTACATTAGAAAGAAGATTAAAATGAGTTTTATTGATAACATTAAAAATAATTTAAATGAATTGACAATGTCAAAAAATGATAGAGAATTAAAAAAGTTGGAAGCTAGTTACAGAAAAAATGTATCTGATCCATCTGTTGACAATGCAGTAGAGGAAACAGCAAAAAATATTGCCGACCATCTTTTACAACAAGTTAAAGATAATAAAATTCAAATGAGTGACGTTACAAATGTACTCCAATTACTTTTAGACTCAAAAGTAATTACTAATGAAGTTTATTTAAGTGTTGCAAAAAAACTTGGAAAAAGTGATGTCGTTGATAACACAGTAATTGTAAAATCTATGGAGCAAAGTAAAGTTAATGTACCAGATAAAGTTATTGGAGAAGTTATTCAAGATGACAATATTCAATTAAGTGCTAAACAAAATGAAAGAGCACTAAACTTAATAGATGATTCAGACTATAGGGCAGTTAAACTTACAAAGTTATTAAAAAACTTTTACAATGAAAAATTTGAAAAGAAAAATTATATGGATATTATCAGTAGACTAAACACATTGTATCAAACATTAGATGGTGGCCAAAATGAAAAAATAGATGATTTATGCAGAAAAATTGTTGCAAAACATATGGCAGCAAATTGTCATCAGTTTGGGTATACAAGAGTTGCTGAATATTCAGAGTTACCATTTTTAAGCTTAGATGATATGAAAAAATATGACCTTCCAAATTTGGTATATACAGAATATGCTAAAACATATCCAAATGAAAGAAATAAGGTTAATAAAAAACAAATAAACTCTCTAATTGATAGAGCATGCATGGAAAGAATGAAGAAAAAAAGAAGTTTAAATAGTGTTATTTCACAATACAACAAAGACGATATTTTTGAAATAATTTTTGCCATGGAAGACTATGGAATATTTAAAAACTTGATGGAATATAGTAGAAGTGATAGAATATCTGTAATTAAAGCAACAGCAAATGTAATCAATGAAGACAAGTATAAAAATGCTAGTCAAGTAAATAACAAAGAAGTTGAAAACAAAAATAAAAAAGTCATAGTAAACTATGATGAAAGTCAAAAACAATAAAAAATCGTGTGCTATTATAATATTTAAAGATATAAATAATTTTTTTTGCTAAAAATAAAACCTAACCCAAAAGGGTTAGGTAAATATGGTAGCGATGAGTGGATTTGAACCGCTGACCTATCGGGTATGAACCGAGTGCTCTAGCCAACTGAGCTACATCGCCATATAAAATTGACAATAATTATTATACTAAAAAATAATACACTTGTCAAGAAATAAAAGAGGAAAAATGAATTACTTATTAAGAGATCTGCAATCAACGGATGTTTTTAAAAGCATAATATCAAAAAAAGAAAACTCGGAATTTTCAATTTCGGGTTTAAATGACGTTTCTAAAAGTGTACTTTTATCTGCTTATGCAAATGAAAGCAAAAAGCCAATTTTGCTTATTACATATAATGAACTTCAATTGAAGAAAATTGTAAACGATTTAAAATATTTTGGAAACGATGTGTTAACATTTCCTAAAAGAGAGCTTTCAATTTATGATTATGATGTTGAGAGTAATGAAATTGAACATGAAAGAATTGATGTACTAAATAAAATTGTTGATGGAAAAACTAAATTTGTAGTTACAACAATTGAAGCGGTTATGCAACCAATTCTCAAAAAAGAAAAATTGTATGAAAACAAATTATCAATTGATCAAACTGATACATTGGACTTGGAAGAACTTAAAGAAAAATTGATTTTGCTTGATTATGAAAGAGCGGATTTAGTTGAATATAGAGGACAATTTAGCATTAGGGGAGACATAGTAGATGTTGCTCTTAATGATAATGAGGGCGTAAGAATTGAGCTCTGGGGTGATGAAATAGATAGCATACGTTTATTCAAATTGTCATCACAAAGATCAACAAAGAACATTAATAAAATAACAATTTATCCAAACACAGAAAAAATTTTAGATGGTAAGATTGAGAATATTACTAAAAAGATTTTGGCTAAATACAGCAAGGTTAATGATGAGCAAAAGAAAATTATTGATGAAGATATTGAAGCAATTAGTAATGGAAATTACAAATCAAAAATTGATAAATATTTTGATGAATTCTATGAAGACAAATCAACTCTTTTAGATTATGTTAAAGATTTTAGAATATTTATAGATGAACCAAGCAAAATAGAAGAAAGAGAAAAATCTTTAATTGAAGAAAATAAAAATTTATCAAAAGAAATAATTGAGAAGAGCAAAATTGTTCCAGAAATAATTTTAAATATTTGCAATTTTAAATTAAAAATTGATAACGCAATAAATTTGTTAGAGCAAGATACTAAAGAAAACAACTTTAAATTAAGAGAAATAAATATTTATGAGGGTGACTTAAAGGCTCTTGAATTTGAAGTAAACAATTCAATTGAACATGGCAAAAAAGTTGTTGTTTTAGCAGGAACAAAAGAGAATAGAGATAAGATTTCAAAGATGTTCCCAACCGCTGTAAAGACTGATGAAATTGATAATTTGATGTTAAAAGATAAGCAAATTGTAATTTCTATTGGAGCACTTTCTTCAGGATATGAAAATAGAGAAACAGGGCTTGTTGTAATTAGTAGTGAAGATTTCTTTGTATCAAAAAATGTTGCAAAAAGAAAGTCAAACGAAAAATTTAATTCTGCTGAACAAATTGTATTTGCAGATTTGAAAGTAAATGATTACATAGTTCATAAAAATTATGGAATTGGTATTTATACAGGAATAAAAACAATAACTACAGATGGCGTTACAAAAGATTATATTGCTATTAAATATCGTGATGGAGATACTTTGTATGTTCCAACAAATGATCTAGATAATGTAAGAAAATACATAGGCGAAGAGGATACAATTAGACTTAACAAACTTGGAACAAAAGAGTGGTCAGAAACAAAGGCAAAAGTTAAAGGAAATTTACGTACTGTTGCAAAAGAATTGATTGAATTATATGCAAAAAGAGAAAATGCAAAAGGTTATGCTTTTTCTAAAGACACACCTTGGCAACGTGAATTTGAAGATGATTTTCCATATCAAGAAACTGATGACCAGCTTAAATGTATTGCTGAGGTAAAGAAAGATATGGAATCTGACAAACCTATGGATAGACTTCTTTGCGGAGATGTTGGATATGGAAAAACAGAGGTTGCTCTTCGTGCTGCATTTAAAGCTGTAATGGATGGAAAGCAAGTTGCATATCTAGCACCAACTACAATACTTGCAAATCAGCAATATGAAGAATTTAAAGACAGAATGAAGAGTTATCCAATAACAATAGAATTGTTAAACAGATTTAGAACAAAGAAAGAACAAAATGATGTTGTTAAAAATTTGAATGATGGTAAAGTTGACATTGTTGTTGGAACACATAGACTATTAAGTAAAGATGTTAAATTCAAAAATTTAGGATTACTAATAATTGATGAGGAACATCGTTTTGGAGTAAAGGCAAAAGAAAAGATAAAGGAATACAAAACCAATGTAGATGTACTTACAATGACTGCCACTCCAATTCCAAGAACACTTCAAATGTCAATAGTTGGAATAAGAGATATGTCTGTTATTTATGAACCACCACATAACAGAAAGCCAATTCAAACTTATGTATTGGAATATGATAAGGAAATTGTAAAAGAAGCAATCACAAAAGAGCTTGAAAGAGGTGGTCAGGTTTATTATATTTTCAATAATGTTCAAGGAATAGATCTAAAGGCACAAGAAATTCGTGATTTAGTTCCAGAAGCAAAAGTTGATTTTGCACATGGAAAAATGTCTGGAGAAGAAATTGAAAATATAATGCAAAACTTTATTGACAAAAAGATTAATGTACTTGTATGTACAACAATTCTTGAATCTGGAATTGATATACCAAATGCTAATACAATAATCGTTGAAAATGCTGATAGATTTGGATTAGCACAATTGTACCAAATTAGAGGTAGAGTTGGAAGAAGTTCAAGGCAAGCGTATGCATACATAACTTATAGAAAAGATAAAATGATAAGTGAAGATGCAAATCAAAGATTAAAGGCAATAAAAGAATTTACTGAATTCGGCTCTGGATTTAAAATTGCAACAAGAGATTTACAAATTAGAGGTGCTGGAAGCATTTTTGGAGAAGTACAAAGTGGACATATGGGTCAGGTTGGATATGATATGTATGTTAACTTATTAAATGAAGTTGTAAAAGAAACAAAGGGTGAAAAGGTTGAACCTGAAAAAGAAGATGTTACAATTGATATAAATATTTCTTCATACATTCCAGATAATTACATAGAAAGTCAACCACAAAAAATTGAGATTTATCAAGACATTGCAAATTGCAAAAATGAAGATGACATTAAAAATGTTATTGATGAAATTATTGATAGATATGGTGACATGCCAAAAGATGTTATTAATTTAATCGAAGTTGCAAGAATTAAAAATTTATGCAAAGAAAAAAATGTAACAAAAGTTCAAGAAAAGTTCGGAGAAATTTCATTTACAATTAATCATATAGAAAATGTTGATATAAATAAATTATGGGACATTTATAAAAACAACATTAGATTCCATAAAGAAACACCAGTAATTTCTATAAGAGTAAATGATGCAAAAAAACTTGAAGAAATAAAAGAATTTTTGAAAGTACTATAAAAGGAGAAAGTATGCTAATTACAAGTAAGGATAATCAAACGATTAAAAACATTAGAAAAATAAAAGAAAAGAAAACAAATCAATTTATTGTTGAAGGAATTAAAATGGTAAAAGAAGCCATTAGCGAAAAACAAGATATTGATTTGATTGTTGTGCTTGAAAATACAAAAATTGATTTTGATATTTCAAATTACAAATCAATAGAAGTAACTCAAAATGTTTTTGAAACTTTGACTGATGTTGTAACACCACAAGGAATACTTGCTGTAATAAATAAACACAATCAAGATTTTAAAATAGATTATAATAATGATTATTTTATTGCTTTAGATAACATACAAGACCCCGGAAATTTAGGAACTATTATTAGAACTTGTGATTCTGCAGGAATTAAACAAATTATTGTTACTAAAAATACTGTTAATGCTTTTTCATCAAAAGTTATTAGATCAACAATGGGCTCTATTTTTAGAGTACAGATAATTGAGAGTGATAACTTGGAAGAAACTTTTAAAGAGTTTAAGAAAAATGGATTTCAAATTGTTTCAACTGCACTTGATGCAACTAAAAGTATTTACGATGTTGATTATAATAAAAAGGTTGTTGTAATTGGAAATGAGGCAAATGGGGTAGAGAAGAGCATTCAAAATATGTCTGATATTAGAGTGAAAATTCCTATGGTTGGAAAAGCAGAAAGTCTTAATGCAGCAGTCGCAACTTCAATCATGATTTACGAGAGAGTAAGACAAAAATTAGATATATAATTATACCCATTTGAATATAACCTAAAAATTAATTCAAGTACTGAAATAGTGCGCTAACTTAAATATTTTTATAAAAAATTCATATACTAATATTATAATTATTATTAAAATTGCTTGATTTTTTATAAAAAGCATTGTATAATAATTATAACAAATGTTAGCCGCAACCCTATTTGCGGGGTATAAATGCATAGGTGCACAAATGTTACTCGGAGCCCTACCTCCGACAAATAAATGCGTAGGTGGACAAATGAAATATAAGACCTGCCTTTTAGAAGGCGGGTCATTCTATTATTAAAAGGAATTGATAATATGAAAGTTGAAAGTGGAAAATTTTATTTTATAAAAGATGAATTTTTTAATATATTTAAAGACTATAACTTAATGCAAAATAAAGAAAATGGTAATAAAAGACCATGTTACTTTTGCTTTAGAGATAAAGAAAATCAAGAAATTATTTGGTTTGTACCAATTTCTAGCAAAGTAGAAAAATATGAAAAAATTTATAACAATAAAATTCAAAATAGAAAAAAAGTATATAATTTTGTATTTGGAAAAGTATTGGGTAAACAGAGAGTATTCTTAATACAGAATATGTTTCCTACAAAAGAAAAATACATAGAAGAAAAATATAAGGCAAATAAAAAAGATGTTGAAATTACTATAGCTTTACAAAATGAAATTATTGAAACAGCTTCAAATGTTATTAAATTAGCTGAAAAAGGAATAAATATACCTTTTTATAATATTATTGAAATGAAAAATATTTTGCTTAGTTTATAATATTTTTTAAGAAAATTTTAAAAGATGAAATGTATCTAAAAAATTCAAGATAAGTATTGAAATTTTAAATTTGTAATGGTATATATAATTATATAAATTTACAAAAGAAGGACTAAAATATGGTAACGAAAATGCCGGAGAACCGCATAAAACTATATATATATATATATATATATCAACATTTTAAGAGAATATAAGAAAAAATTAAATTTTTTAAATTCAAAATTAAAACTGATTTTGAATCTATTATTGTTGGGAGAGAATAGAGAACTCGAAACAACATAATAGATTTAAAATCAGTTTTTTGCGTGTAGAAATGAAAAAGAAATCATATGTAAAATCCAAATTTTGTAAAGAATAAAAATTAAAATCAAATAAAAATGAAAGGAGATTAAAAGTGAAAAAAATTACAAGTAAAAAATTACAAGAAACAGGTATAACATTGATAACATTGATAATTACAACCATATTCTGTTATGACGAATTTATAAAATCTAGTAATAACA
>CAYWAH010000007.1:0-21107 GCA_964456505.1 uncultured Clostridium sp.
TTTATATATCAAGTACAGAGCAAAATAAGAAAGATGTTACAACAGCATTTGATAAGGTTATGACTTCTGAATTAATAAATAATATTATAAAATATGAAATTGCATACTAAAATGTAGAGGGCTAGTATATTTACTAGCTCTTTATATTTGTAAATTTTTTCATAATACTTGCATATTCTTTTTAGTTAGTATATACTAAAAACATAATAACGAATGTAAACATTGTTTGCATTTTGTTTGCAAAAAATTGGAAAGCATAATAAAAATAATACTAATAATATAATAAATACAAATGGCTAAAATGCTTGATATTATTAGTATAAATAGATATGCATAGTATTGATAATATAAGTATTAAATCGCCATGTGGTTCGGGACTTAAATATAAGAATTGCCATGGTCGCCCAGGTCATGAGAATGACCCAATACCTGCAAAGAAGGAAGCAGTAGTTGCTAAAAAAGAAACTACAAGTAAGAAAACAAAGAAAACTGCAAAAGTTGCTTCAAAAGCAAAAACAACATCAAAAACAAATTCAAAAAAGAAAGCAACTGCAAGTAAGACAACAAAGAAAAGCACAAAGAAATAAAATTCAAAATAAATATTGAAAAGCAAAAGATAACATTTTTTAAATGATATCTTTTGCTTTAATTTATATTTTTAAAATTTGAAAATAGAAATAAAAAGGGGAATTTTTATGAAAGATAAGACAGCTAGACAATCAAATTTTGAGTTATTAAGAATTTTTGCAATGCTAATGATAATACTTTACCATATAAATGTACATTGCATTAAAAATCAACTAATTAATCCGGATTCAATTGCACTAATGCACAATGGATTTTTTACTCAACCAATTTTTTATAAAAAATTATTAATTTTACAATCATTTTTTAATTTAGGATATCTTGGAGATGCTTTGTTTATTTTAATATCAGGATATTTTTTAATTAATAAAGAAAATATTGATATAAAGAAATCAGCAATTAAAATGTTATCGCAATTAGGAATTGCAATATTAATATTAATGACTATATCTGAAGTAACTTATCATATTTGGTCTACAAAGCATTTTGTTGATATGATAACATTAAAAGATTTTAATTCTTCATCATGGTTTATTGGATATTATTTTTGGATAATATTGATAGCTAAATTATTTTTAAACAAATATCTACAAAAAATAGATAAAAAAGAATTTGAAACTTTTTTAATTACAATGTTTTTTATTATATCAATTAGTTGGGCCGCATCAATATTACAAGGTCTATCTTCAGAGTTAATAACAATTGCAACAGGAGTATTTTTATATTCTCTTGGGGGATACATGAAACGCTATAATCCATTGGAAAACATTAGCATTTTTACATTGATTATTATAATAATAGTATTAAATGTATTAGTTTATATTTCATTTTTCTATAAAACTCAAGTTAGTATTGAAAAATATAAAGGTGGCGATTTTCATCAAAATCTTATAACATATGAAAAAAATGAAATTTTTAATTTAATTGTACCTGCTTGTGTTTTTGAAATTTTTAGAAGAATAAAAATGAAGAACTTAAAAGTCATTAATTTTATTGCAAGTTCAACATTAATGATTTATTTAATCCATGATAATCAATTGTTTTATAGTATATGGAATATGGTTGACTGGATAACTTTACTTCATAATTCACCACTCAAATTTTTAGCAGTAATTTCGTTGTGTGCTATTGGAACATTTAGTATTGGTTTTATTTCATATTTGATTTATTTACTTATAATGAAAATAATAAAAAAAATACATATAAAACAAACTGCATAAATAAAGTTAGTTAAAGAAGCAATTTTAAGTTGCTTCTTTAACTTTTTATTATTAAGTTACATACTATATAATGCAAGGGCTTTGAAAGGAAAGATTGCTATGGAAAGACTTGTATTAAAATTTGGAGGAAGTTCGCTTTCTGATAATGATAAATTAAAAATGGTTGCAAACAAAATTATAGATTATAAAAAGAAAAATTTTGATATTATTGTGGTAGTTTCTGCACAAGGAAAAACTACTGATAAATTAATAGATGAGGCAAAAGAATTAGAAAAGTTAAACAACAATAAAATTAAAAAAGGCAAAATGATAAAACGTGAACTTGATTCTTTAATAAGTACTGGAGAGCAAATGTCTGCTTCAAAACTTGCTTTTCTTTTAAATGAAATGAATTATCATGCTATTTCACTCAATGCTTTTCAAATAAGAATAAATACAGATTCAAATTTTCAAAACTCAAAGATTTTAAATATAGATAAAAATAGAATTGAAAAAGAACTTAAAAATGATAATATTGTAGTGGTTACTGGATTTCAAGGCGTTGATAAAAATAATAATATTACTACAGTTGGCCGTGATGGCTCTGATTACACAGCAATAGCACTTGCAAAAACTTTCAATGCAAAAAGATGTATACTTTTTAAAGATGTTGATGGTATATATGATTCAGATCCAAAAGCGGTAAGGAGTGCAAGAAGAATTAAAAAAATTAGATATGATGATATGATTAAACTATCAAAGAATGGAGCAAATGTAATTCAAACAAAAAGTGTAGAAATTGCAAAAAAATATAATGTAGTAATTGAAGTGAAATCAACGTTTAAAAGTGATGGAGGAACTATTATAAAAAAATAGGTTTTCTGAAATCTCGAAATTCAATTATCAAATTTCAATGAGAAAAAATTTTAAGAAAAATTTTTATTTTATTATGCAAAAATCTAATAAAAAATTGTCACACAAAAATTAGAAATTAAATTTAATATAAAACAAAACACTCATATTATTTTTTGTTATGAATATAATTTAAAGAATAATATTTAAGTGAGAGGTTTTAGAGTAATGGATCAATTTGAAAATGGTGCGACATCAAAAAATAGTATGGTTCAAAATGTTGTACTTGAAAACAGAAAGAAATTATCTATTTCTGGAGTAAAAGATGTGCTTAGCTTTGATGACAGAATGGTTAATTTAGATACCGATTTGGGAATGCTAACAGTAAAAGGAGAAGACATTAGAATAAACAAATTAAGTCTTGATACAACAGAGGTTGTAATTGAAGGAAACATTTCAAGCTTAATATATAATGACAGACAGATGAAAGGTCAAAAAGAAGAATCACTTTTGGGAAAGATTTTTAAATAAAATGGTTTTTAATCAAATTACAACATTTTTAATTTTTATTGCTGTTGGTATGGTTATTGCAAATATTTTTGATGCATTTAGATCACTTCGAAAGTGTATGAAAACGAACAACCTGCTAACAAATATAGAAGATATAATTTTTGCTCTGACTGTTGGAGCAATTCTTATATTTTCTTTGATTAAATTTAACTTTGGAGAATTGCGTTTTTATTTGTTCATAGCAGTTGTAACAGGGATAACTTTATACTATTTATTCTTTAGCAAAATTTTTATGAAGATTAGTACTACCATTTTAAATTTTATAAAGAAGACAATAAAGATAGTAATCTCTAAATTTATAAAAACTTATAATTGGTTGAAAAAAATTGTAAAATTTAGTAAAAAAAAGAAGGAAAATAAAAATTGATGTTGAATAAAATAATAGGTTATTTTAAGGAGAATTATTTAGAAAATGAAAAGCATTAAAAAATTCTTAATTCGTGCTGGAATTTTGATTTTTGCTATTTACTTTATATATGCTCTTATTACTCAACAACAATTAATTAATACATATGCTAAAGAAAAAGAAGAATATAGCAATCAAATTACACAAGCAAAAGAAAAGAATGAAGAGTTAACTGAAAAAAAAGAAAATTTGAATTCTACAAATTATATCGAAAATACTGCTAGAGATGAACTTGATATGGTTTATCCAAATGATAGAATATATATTGATTCATCAAAATAATAATTTTTAATATAATAGGGGCCTTCTATGACCCCTATAATGATTTATTTCGAACTAATCCCACAAAAAATAAAAATGAATAAAATGAAAGGAAAATGCAAATAATGAATTATGATGATTATACTCTTGTTGAATTACGCCAAATGGCAAAAGACAAGAATGTAAAAAATGTATCTAAATTAAAAAGAAGTGAAGTAATTGAAGAATTAAAGAAAATCAATGGAGAGGAAGAAAATTCAAGTATTGATACAACTAGCCTACCATATGATGGCGAAAATTCAAATGCAACATTTGAAAATGCTGAACCTGAAGAAGAAAGAATCGTTGAAGGCTATACTTTATCAAGTGCATCAGATATTATAGCAGAAGGCGTACTTGAAATTTTACCTGATGGATATGGATTTTTGAGAGGACCTAACTATCTTTCAACACCACATGATATTTATGTTTCGCCAGTTCAAATAAGAAGATTTAAACTAGATAATGGTGACAAAATAAAAGGTGTAGCACGTATTCCTAAGGAAAATGAAAAGTTCCCTGCATTAATTTATGTAGGAGAAGTTAATGGAGAGGCACCTGAAAAAGCATATAAAAGAATCAAGTTTGATGATCTTATTCCAATTTATCCAAATGAAAAAATCAAACTTGAAACAACTCAAAGTGAATATTCCACAAGAATAATTGATTTAATTTGCCCAATTGGAAAAGGTCAAAGAGGTATGATAGTTGCTCCACCTAAAGTTGGAAAAACAACATTAATAAAAAAGATTGCAAATGCTATTTCAAATAACAACCCAGATATAGAACTTATTGTACTTTTAATTGATGAAAGACCTGAGGAAGTAACAGATATGAAAAGGTCAATTAAAGGAGATGTTATTTACTCTACATTTGATGAACTTCCAGAACATCATGCAAAAGTTGCTGAGATGGTTTTGGAAAGAGCTAAAAGATTAGTTGAACAAAAGAAAGACGTTGTTATTTTACTTGATAGTATTACACGTTTAGCAAGAGCATATAATCTTACAGTTCCTTCTTCTGGAAGAACTCTTTCTGGTGGACTTGACCCAGCAGCACTTCATAAACCTAAAAAATTCTTTGGCGCAGCAAGAAATATTGAAAACGGTGGAAGCCTTACAATACTTGCAACAGCTTTAATTGACACAGGAAGTAGAATGGATGAAGTAGTATTCGAAGAATTTAAAGGCACAGGAAATATGGAGGTTGTTCTTGATAGAGCATTATCTGAAAAGAGAATTTTCCCAGCAATTGACATTGCTAAATCAAGTACTAGAAGAGAGGATTTACTTTTAACTCCACGCGAATTGAAAGTAATGTATTCATTACGTAATGCATTATCTTCAATTAAGCAATCCGAGGTAACAGAAGAAGTTATTAAACAATTTACACAGACAAAGAATAATGATGAACTTGTAGAAAAATTAGAAAAAATGTTTAAAATTTAGATAAAATGTTGAAAAAAATTTATTAAATTGATATACTTATAATGATTTATTTTTGAGGAGGTTTGTTATGAGCGAAGAAAATAAAAATGTTAAGAAAGAAGAAGAAAATAAGGGAGATAACATTCAAATATCTGATGATGTTGTAGCTGTAATTTCAGGAATGGCTGCTACAGAAGTCCAAGGTGTTGCTGAAATGGCTGGAGGATTTGCTGGTGGTATATCAGAAGTTCTTAGCGGAAAAAAGAACATGGCAAAAGGTATAAAAGTTGAGATAAATGGAAATGATGTTAAAATAGATGTAAACATTATTGTTGAATATGGTGCTAGAATACCTGATGTTGCTTATGAAATCCAAAAGAGAGTTAAAAAATCTGTAGAAAATATGACAGGTTTAAATGCTACAGAAGTAAACGTTCACATCCAAGGTGTTCAAACTGCTCAAGAAAAGAAAAGCAAAAAGAAGGAAGACAAGAAAGAAGAAAAGCCTGAAGAAAACAAAGTAGAAGAAAAAAATGTTGTAAATAAAATTGTCAATAAAGTAAAGCCAAAGGACAATAGCGAAGTAAAAAAGCCTGCTAAAAAAACAACAAAAAAATCAAAAGTTACAAAAAAATAGTTTAACAAATGAAGAAAGAGAGGAAACAAAAAAATGAAATTTTTTGATAGATTAGGATTAACATTATTTTCAATTATAGTTTTAACTTTATCAATTATTGTACTACTTATGGGACTAAATGTTATAGATGTTACTCTTTTTGGAGTATTACTTGAAAAAGTTCTTATGACACAGAATGGAACTTATATTTTATATGGTGTATGTGTTGTATTAATATTATTATCATTAAGATGCTTATTCTTTAGACCTGATTATGGCAAAGAGGCTTCAAATAAAGGAATATTGATGCAAAATGGAGATGGTCAACTACTTATTACAAAGAACACATTAGAGGATTTAGTTGCTAGTGTAATTAATGGAATGGACAGCATAGATTCTGCAAGTACTAATGTAGTAATAGACAAAGATAATAATGTTTTAATTAATGTTTCTCTTGCTCTAGCAGATGGCGCAATAATCAAAGATGTTTCATCTGAATTACAAACAAAAATTAAGAAGAGAATTAAAGATGCTACTGACTTGGAACTTAAAGCAGTTAACATTGAAGTTGTTAATATGGCTGATGCAGTAGTAGAAAATACAGAAGAAAAATAAGTTTTTAAATTTTATGAAAGGAATTAAATACTATGGAGAAGAAGAGTTCAAGTTCTACAAGTAAAAGTAATAGCGGTAGTTCATCAAAGAATAGCAATAATAATGATATTCTAAAAATGATTACAAATTATTTTGGCGCTATTATTGGTGGAGTAATTGCTTTAATATTGGCATGTACAAGCTTATATAGAGTTGTAATTGGAATAGTACTTGTATGCATTGGAGCATGGTTTGGTTACTATTGCCAACATTACAAAGAGAATGTAAAAAATAAATTAAGAACTTTTGTAGATAAGTTGTAAATTAAAAATTACTTTCTTTAGGAAATAAGGCTTGTATGTAGCATACCTTATTTCCTTAGAAAGTAATTATTAATTTTCTAAAGTTTAAGAAATATAATATGTTATTTTTTGCCAATTAATAATACTTAATTATTGAAAAATAGCGTATTATATTTTTAATTATAAAAAAAGAAGAAGGAAAATATGAACAGATCTGAATCAAGGGAAGAAGCATTTAAATTACTTTATAGTTTGCAAATAATGAAAGATTTCAATACAAATGAACAAATAGAAATATTTATCGAAGGAGAAGAAATCAAAGATAAGGAAGCTATTAAGTACATAAAAAATACTATTAATGGAATTGAAAAATATGATTCTGAAATAGTTGAAAAAATTGAAAACAACATAAAAGAAGGATGGACAATTGACAGAATTGCAAAGGTTGATTGTGCTTTACTTAAACTTGGAATTTATGAAATAGTATATTCTAAAATTCCATATAAGGTTGTAGTTAATGAAGTTGTAGAACTTGCAAAAAAATATGGAGATGATAATTCTAAATCATTTATTAACGGTGTACTTGCAAGTATAATTAAGGAAATAGAATAATTATTTTTTTAAAAAAATTTCTATAAAAACAAAAATGTTTACAAGAAAAATTTTTAACGCCTTTTAAATTAATCTTATCTTTTGAATAAAACATAAACTCAAAAGATTTTAATTAAACTTGAACTATTGCAATCATATAAGGAGATAAAATGGATATAACACCTATAACTGTATATGAATTGAATAATTACATAAAAGAACGCATGGATGAAGACGAGTTCTTAAACAATGTGTACATAAAAGGTGAGATTTCAAATTTTAAATTACATTATACTGGACATATGTATTTTACTTTAAAAGATGATAAAGCTTTGGTAAAATGTATAATGTTTAAGAGTGATACAGTTCATTTAAATTTTATGCCAAAAGATGGAATGAAAGTAATAGTACTTGGAAGAGTTTCAACATTTGTTAGAGATGGTGTTTATCAAATATATGTAAAAGCAATGAAAGAAGATGGCATTGGAACCTTATATGAAGCGTATGAAGAGCTAAAAGCAAAACTTGAAAAAGAAGGGCTATTTGATGCTGAACATAAAAAACCAATACCTTCTTACCCAAAGCAAATATGCGTGTTAACAGCCTCAACAGGTGCAGTTATTAGAGATATAATAAATGTTTCAACAAGAAGAAACCCCAATGTTCATATTATGCTTGTGCCAGTTCCTGTACAAGGAGATGGAGCCAAAGAAAAAATTGTTGAAGGAATACATAAAATAAATGATGAGAAACTTGGAGATGTAATTATTCTTGGAAGAGGTGGAGGATCTCTTGAAGATTTATGGCCTTTCAATGAAGAGATAGTTGCAAGAGCAATTTACGATTCTGAAATTCCTATTATTTCGGCGGTTGGTCATGAAACTGATTTCTCAATTTCAGACTTTGTTGCAGATTTGAGAGCACCAACACCATCAGCAGCGGCCGAACTTGCTGTTCCAAATATTGCTGATGTAGAATATACAATTGATGTGTACAGAAATAGATATTGTGTTTCTCTAAAAAAGAAAATGGAACTTTCAAAATTGCGCTATGAAAAAGTAATGAATTCAAAAGCATTTAAAGATCCATTACAAAAATTGAATGAGAAGAGAATGCAGATAGATATTCAAGTTAAAAATTTTGAAAACAGCATTAATCTTAAATTGAAAAATGCAAATTTGAAATTTGAAAAAGTTGTTGCAAAAATTGATGCTTTAAGTCCTATGAAAACATTGTCTAGAGGATATAGTATTGCAGAAAAAGGTAACAAGATACTAAAAAGCATTAGTCAAATCGAAAAAGATGATGATTTCAAATTAAGATTAAATGATGGGAGCATTGTTGCAAAAGTACTTGAAAAGAATAGTAAATAAAATAGGCAAATAGTTGTCTAAGAAAGAGGAAGATATGGCAGAAGAATTAAAATTTGAAGATGCAATGGAAAAATTGGAAAGCATTGCAAAAGAATTGGAAAGTGATGATTTATCATTAGATGAATCTGTAAAAAAATTTGAAGAGGGCATGGAGATATCTAAAAAATGCAAGGAAATGCTAGATGGTGCAGAAAAGAAAATAACTATTCTTTTAAATGATAAAGAAGAAAATTTTAATCCAAATGAAGAGTAAGATTCTAATAAAATTATTTATAAAAAATAATTTATTAGAAAGCATAATAGAATAATCAAAAGATTATTTTATAATTATTCATAGTTTAAATATTATTAAGACTAAAATAAAAAGGATAATGAAATATGATAGATTTTTTTTGGAAATATGAATATCTAATAGTACCATTTTTGGTATGGTTTGGAATTCAATTATTTAAAGTAATATATGATAGATGTGAAACTAAGAAATGGCATTGGAGTAGATTATTTGGATTTGGCGGAATGCCAAGTTCACACTCTGCAATTGTAATTTGTATTACAACATTATTAGGCAAAAAATATGGAATTGATTCACCATTGTTTGCAATGTCATTTATATTTTCTATGATTGTAATGGCAGATGCAGCAGGTGTAAGAAAAAATGTTGGAGAGCAAGCAAAAGTTCTTAATGACATTCTTGAAAGCAATGGAAAAACTAATTATCAAAAACTTCAAGAAATGACAGGTCATACACCTTTTCAGGTTGTTGTTGGAGCTTTAATCGGATTTTTAGCAGGACTTATTTTCTAATTATGATAAAGTTTTCTAAAAAATATTTGCAAATTACTTAATATTATTCTTTTATATATAAAGATAGTATCAAGTAATTTGTTTGTATAATAATAGAGTATATTAAAAAAGTAAATAAATTTAATATTAGAATTAAATTTTTGAATTGGAGGTGATAGTATGGAAGACATTGAAATTGCTAGAAGAACAGACTTAAAAGATATAAACGATATCGCAAGAAAAATAAACATATCAGAAGAATATGTCGAAAATTACGGAAAATACAAATCAAAAATTTCACTGGATATTTTTGATAAAATAAAAAGCAATAAAGATGGAAAATTAATATTAGTTACATCAATTAATCCTACACCATTAGGAGAGGGAAAAACAACTGCTTCAATAGGAATAAGTGACGGACTGAATAAACTCGGCAAAAATTCCATACTTGCATTAAGAGAACCTTCAATGGGGCCTGTGTTTGGAATAAAAGGAGGAGCAACAGGCCGGTGGACGCTCGCAAATAGCTCCTATGGAAGATATCAATTTGCATTTCACTGGGGATTTACATGCAATAACTTCAGCGAATAATTTACTAAGTGCAATTATTGACAACCATATTTATCATGGAAACAAATTACATATAAAAAATGTAGTTTGGAAAAGATGTGCTGATGTGAATGATAGAGCATTAAGAAATGTGAGAGTTGCAATAAGCAAAGATAGTGATGGCAGAGAAGAAAAATTTGATATTACTGCAGCATCTGAAATGATGGCAATACTTTGCTTAGCTGAGAATGTCGAAGATTTAAAAAGAAGAATTGGAAACATTATTATTGGATTTGATGAAAACGATAGAGCAATTTTATGCAAGGAATTAAAAGCTGAGGGAGCACTTACTGCTTTACTAAAAGATGCAATTAAACCTAATCTTGTACAAACTTTAGAAAATAATCCTTGCTTTGTACATGGTGGGCCTTTTGCAAATATTGCACATGGCTGTAATAGTATAATAGCTACAAGAATGGCTTTAAAACTTGGAGATTATGTAGTAACTGAAGCAGGATTTGGAGCTGACCTTGGAGCAGAAAAATTCATGAACATTAAAGAAAGAATGCTAAATGTAAAACCAAGTTGTGTTGTTATTGTTGTTACACTTAAAGCTATAAAATATCATGGTGGTTCAAGCATTGATGATTGTGAACTTACAGATATTGAGAAACTAGATAATGGAATTGCTAATTTACGAAAGCATATTGCAAATATCAAAAGCTTTGGCGTTAATGTAATAGTTGGAATAAATGTTTTTGAAAAAGATAGTGAAGAAGAACTTGAAGAATTGAGAGAAAAAATTTCAGATGAATGTGAATGTTCATTTATGAGAAATTGGGAAAAAGGTTCTGATGGAACTATTGATATTGCAAAAAAATTAATTAATATTTGTGAAAAAACAAATCCTAATGAACAAAATGATATTAATTTTACTTATGACTTGAACGACAGCATTGAAGATAAGATTAACAAAATTGCAAAAAATATTTATGGTGCCGGAAATGTTGAATTTAGTAATGAAGCAAAAAAACAAATAAGTGAAATTAAAAGTCAAAACTTGAATTTAAATGTTCCAGTATGTATTGCAAAAACACAATATTCGCTATCTGATGATCCAAAGAATTTACTTTGCGATAAACCATTTACATTACATATTACAGATATTGAGTATAAAGGTGGAGCAGAATTTATTGTTGCAAAAAGCGGAAATATCATGACAATGCCTGGGTTACCAGAAAAACCTGCTTATGAAAATATTGATGTTGACGAGGAAGGAAATATTATAGGTATATTTTAAAAAAGTTTTAATAAGAAAAATAAATATAATAGATGCTAATAGTAATGAAGCTATGTATATTTATAAGAAAAATAATTTAATATAAATAATTTTAAAAATAAAAACTAAATTGAATTCTACAAAAAACAAATGAAAAAATTTTAATAATTGTTTATTAGTTAGAAAGGAGAAATAATGATCTTGTTTTTACAGAAAGTGGGCCTGTTCTTCCTCCTGAAATGAAGCAACTTTCACTTGGTGGTGCTACTGGATATAACCAAGGACCTAGTATAATGAATTCCATTTGTGAAAAAATATATACTGATACAAATAAGAACATTAATGCAAGAAATCTTGATGCTGCTGATATTGAAGAAATAGCTGATGCTTATTTAAGCTCAGATGCAGGAAGTACTGCTTACGAAAATTTTAAAGAAGTTGGAATGTATAAATATAATGAAAACTACAATAAGGAATATAGTTTAACCTCTAGTATAAATATACCAAATTGTTATTCTCAAGCAGATATTACTTCTATGCAAGACAGTGATTTGAGACCGACTCCATGTACTGAACAAGGATATACTAACAGAAATAATGTTAAATTAAAAAATCTATCATATGAAATTCCTGGTACAAATTTAAATAACTTAGTTAGTGAAAAATATAATGCTATTTTAAATAATAATATGTGGCTTGCATCGCGATATGTATATGTATTAAAAAATACTTCAAGTGATAGTTATTGGATATCATTTAATTTATCTGTATATGATTATAGCTCTGCTTTAAATGACAATAGTTCTGGCTACTTGTTTGGAAACAACACATCAGGCATAAATAAAACACACTATTTAGCTCCAGTATGTATTTTAAATTCAAGTACACCAATAGATTATGTTTCAACAGACAATGAAGTTAACACATGGAAAATAGAATAGAATAAATCAATAGAAAAAATTAATAAATTTATATTTTAAATGTAAAAATATTATTTAAACTAGTAAATAATGGAAAATACAAATAGTTCATTGAATAAAAAACTCCTATATGAGCATAATACTCATATAGGAGTTTTTTTATGAGAAAATTTATTATTCTAATTTCAATGATAATTACAGTTATTTTATCTTATCATTTTTTAACTAGACATCAAGAGAGCGTAGCAACATCTAGATATGGTTCAAGTGGAGCAGAGGTAAAACAAATACAAACCAAGTTAAAAAATTGGGGATATTATAATGGCTCAATTGATGGACTATATGGAAGCAGTACACTTTCTGCTGTAAAGAAATTTCAAAATAAAAATGGCTTAACTGCTGATGGTATTGCAGGAAAGAAAACTTTAGCAGCAATGGGAATCAATAGTTCAACTACTAGCGGAACAAATTCTTCTGGAAATTCAAATTCTGCTTCGTTAAATTTGATAAGCAGATTCGTATACGCAGAATCAAGAGGGGAGCCATATAGCGGACAAGTTGCTGTTGCATCTGTAATTTTAAATAGGGTAAAAGATAGTAGATTTCCAAATACTGTTGCAGGAGTTGTTTATCAATCAGGTGCTTTCACTTGCGTAAGTGATGGACAAATTAATTTAACTCCAAATAGTACGGCCAAAAAGGCTGCACAGGATGCACTCAATGGTTGGGATCCTTCATATGGAGCAGTTTATTATTTTAATCCAAACACTGCAACAAATAAGTGGATTTGGTCAAGACCGGTAACAGTCACGATTGGCAACCACAGATTTTGTAAATAAAAAAGAACTCAATCATTATTGAGTTCTTTTCAACTTATTTCTTTAAAGCTTTTTTTGCAACATTGCAAATTTCTTCGAAAGCCTTAGGATCAGAAACTGCCATTTCAGCAAGCATCTTTCTATTAATAGTAACATCAGCTTTCTTTAAACCATTAACTAATTCACTATATTTAAGACCATTAACTCTTGCTTGAGCATTGATTCTAACAATCCAAAGTTTTCTAAAATCGCTTTTTCTGTCTTTTCTACCAACATAAGAATACATTCCAGATTTCATAACTTGTTGTTTAGCATGTCTAAATCTGTAATGTTTAGCACCAAAATAACCTTTGGCTCTTTTTAAAATCTTTTTATGTTTTTTTCTTGTAATTATTGCTGTTTTAACTCTTGCCATTTTTATTCACCTTCCTTTTTATAATTAGTTACCATATGGTAATAACTTCTTTACATGATTTTTTGATGTACTATCAACATATGCGTTTTGTACACTTCCGCTTGCCTTTTGTCTACTAGTTTTATTTCCTAGTAAATGTCTTCTGTTTGATTTTGTTCTTTTAACTTTACCAGTTGCTGTATAACTATATCTTTTTTTAGCAGCTTTGTTTGTTTTTAACTTTGCCATAATAATTCCTCCTTGTAATTTATATATATAAATAGCATTTTGCTAAATTATAAACTTATTTTTTAGGGTCAAATATAATAAACATATTACGACCTTCCAACTTTGGCTTCTTTTCAGGTGTTGCAACATCAGCCAATCTTGTTACAAATTCATTAAGAACATCTTCGCCTTGTTTAGTGTAGTTCATTTCTCTACCTCTAAATCTAACAGTAATTCTTAATTTATTTCCATCAGCCAAAAATTTTTGTGCATTCTTAACCTTGAAGTCCATATCGTGTGATTCAATATTTGGTGTGACTCTCAATTCTTTAAGCTCATAAGATTTCTGCTTCTTTCTAGCTTCTTTTTCTTTTTTTGCTTGCTCAAATTTGTATTTTCCATAGTTCATTATTTTGCAAACTTTAGGATTATTATTTGGAGCAACCAAAACTAAATCTAAATTCTTTTCTCCAGCCAAATCTAAAGCATCATTTAAAGACATTAAACCTAATTGCTCTCCGTTTTCATCAATTACTTGAACTTTATCAGCTCTAATTTGACCGTTAATAGGTAATTCTTGTTTTATTCTAAAACACCTCCCATTTTAAAATACACATTTTATGTATTAAAGAATATATAAACTTGTTATATAGTAACAAATTTTTGCAAATAAAAAAGATTGACATTAAAAAAGTCAATCTACTCCTCAATACAATTTAAATTATTAAACTATTTAAATTATAACCTTTTTCCATTGGTGAAGGTGAGAAGTAAACTTCTTCTTTTTATTTACGACAAATATAATACAACATTTCTAAAAAAAAGTCAAGCATTTTTCTTGACTTTTGTAAAAAATTATTGTAGAATATATAGGCATTTGTAAATATGATATTTTAAACGATTCCCCGGTGGTTTAAAATTTCATTTAATTTTTTTATGATTGGAGGAAGTTTTTACCATGAACAATAAAACATATACAGCAAAAAAAGATGATATAGAAAGAAAATGGTATATAATTGATGCAACAGATAAATCATTAGGTAGAGTTGCACAAGAAGCTGCAAAATTACTTATGGGCAAACATAAACCTACATATACACCAAATCAAGATACAGGTGATTATGTAATAATTACAAATTGTTCAAAAGCAGTTTTAACAGGAAATAAATTAAATCAAAAAGAATATACTCATTTTACAGGTTACATTGGTAACATGAAGAAAACATCTGCTAAAGTTATGATGGAAACAAAACCAGAAAAAGCAATGCAAATTGCAGTTGAAGGTATGTTACCTCATACAAAATTAGGTAGAAAAATGGCTACTAAATTAAGAGTATATGCTGGTGCTGAGCATGAAAACATTGCACAAAAACCAGAAGTATGGAATTATTAAACTAGGAAGGGAGAATATAAATGGCTAATAAGGAAACTTTTTTAGGAACAGGAAGAAGAAAAAGCTCAATTGCTAGAGTTAGACTTACTGAAGGAAAAGGAAATATCACAATTAATGGAAAAGATATTAATGATTACTTTGGTGAAGAAACTTTAAGAGTTATCGTTAAACAACCTTTAACAGTTACAAACACATTAACTAAATATGATGTTGTTGCTAAAGTTACAGGTGGTGGATTCTCAGGACAAGCAGGAGCTGTTCGTCATGGAATTGCTAGAGCATTAAATGAAGCTAACCGTGAAGAATACAGACAAGTTCTTAAATCAAATGGATTATTGACAAGAGATTCAAGAGAGAAAGAAAGAAAGAAGTATGGATTGAAGAAAGCTCGTAAAGCTCCACAATTCAGCAAGAGATAATTTGTTATTTATTATTTCAAATATTTATATTTTGAAAGAACTCAATTAATTACAATTGAGTTCTTTTTTTACAATATTTGCAATATTTGGAAAAAGGTGGTATAATAAATTTTGTTAGCACATTAACAATTTAATAAAAAAGATTTTCTTAATTAAGAAGAAAGGCGAGAAGACGAACAAAAAAAGTAACTTGTTGTGGTTGATAGAAGAAAAGAGGAAAAATATGGGAAGACTACTACTAAAACCAGTTTTCTATGCTATTTTAGAACGGAAATATAGCGGGAGTATAGAAGACCAAAAATTACTGCAACCAATAGTTTACCTTCTTAAGGTAAATGGCGTAGAACTTTGGGAATATTACAATTTTTATTGGTATGAAAAAATTGGACCATATTCTCAAGTTCTAAAAAATGATGTTATAGGATTGGATGAAGTTCCAATTATAAAAATAAGCTATGACAATTACACTGCTGAACAAATGTTGAATTTGAAATATACACTAGAAAAGAATGGCAGTTATACCTTATTAAAATGGGCAAATTGCCTTGCTAGTGTACATTACATTGAAAGCAATTTCTTTAATAAAGGAATATCAGAAGAAATAGTTTTAAAAGAACTTGTAACCCGAAAACCTGATTTAAATGATGATAAAAATAATCATTTAGCTTATAAACTAGTAAAAACATACTTAACATGGTAAAGGAGAAAGATTATGAAGAAAAGTTCTAGAAAAGACTGGGTTAGAGATAGGGCAGTCACCACTAAGAAGGGACGGAATGATGCTTTACAAGCAAGGCTTTTGGCATTTATATTCTCAATTATTTTTATCATTTGTATAATTGGTGTTATTCAAATTGCTACAACCGACTATACAAGTGAAAGCTCAGAAAACGATAATACATCAATTTCACAAAATATTGATGAAACTGATGACAACATAATAGTTAATTCTTCTGAAAATGATATTGTTGGGGAAAATTCAGACTTTGAATCCTTAAACAATGATGATTCTACTATGATGGACTTAGCAGAAGAATTTAATCCTGATGATTATGATTTTTCTGAAGCTATTTCAACATTTACTGTCAATCATTCTTCTTCTTCAAATCGAGATTACAATATGAATCTTGCTTGCGAGAAGATTAATGGAATGATATTAGAACCAAACCAAGAGTTTAATTGGTATGGTTCAGACACCACTCCTGCAGCAGTTGGACCAGCAACAAAAGAAGCTGGCTTCAAGGAGGCGGGAGTAATAATCAACAAGAAGCCCAGCAAGGGGTATGGCGGTGGCGTATGCCAAGTAGCCACCACACTCTTTAATGCAATTGAGGTAGCCGGAATTCAACCGACGGAAATTCATCATCACTCAATTGGTAGTTCTTACGTTCCAAAAGGTAAAGATGCTACTGTTTCATATAACGAAAATTCTAAATATTGTAAAAACTTTGTTTTTACAAACACGTTAGATTTTCCTATTATGATTCAAATGAGTGAATCAAATGGTGACGTGTCTGCTACAATATTGAAGGGCACATTAAAATCTAACTAAAAGTTCATCTGTTCGTAAAAAAAAAGCAAATTCAAAATTTTGGATTTGCTTTTTTCTTTTTACAATTTTAGAGTTATTATAAAAGGTAAAAATATATTTTTGAAAAAATATATTTTTACCTTTATTAATTAATTTTGAAAAATAGATTACAAAATCTTCAATATGTGATAATATATAGAATAGAAAGAAGAAAGGAAAAAATTAAATGTTCAAACTACACAGCGAATATAAGCCAACAGGCGATCAGCCACACGCAATTGAATTTCTATCAAATGGAATAAAAAATGGCGAAAAATATCAAACATGTCTAGGCGTAACAGGTTCTGGAAAAACTTTTACAATGGCAAATGTAATAGAACAAGTTCAAAAACCTACTCTTGTATTAGCGCATAACAAAACATTAGCAGGACAATTATATTCAGAATTTAAAGAATTCTTTCCAGAAAATAATGTTTGCTATTTTGTATCTTTCTACGATTATTATCAACCAGAAGCGTATGTTCCATCATCAGATACTTATATTGAGAAAGATGCTTCTATTAATGATGAAATTGATAAATTGCGTATGGAGGCAACAGCGTCATTAGTTGAATCAAGAGATACAATAATAGTTGCATCAGTTTCATGCTTATATGGATTAGGAGATCCTGATGATTACGAAAACATGATTATCTTTTTAAAAAAAGGAATGAAGCAAGAGAGAAATCATTTGCTTAAGAAATTAATAGAAATGCAATATACTAGAAATGAACTTGATTTTAAACGTGGAACTTTTAGAGCAAAAGGAGACGTTGTTGAAATATTCCCAGCAGATCAAAGCGAAAAAGCTTTGAGAGTTAATTTCTGGGGAGATGAAATAGACAAAATTGAAGAAATAAATCCTTTGACAGGCAAGAAAACTGCAGATATTTTGAGTACTTTGATTATTCCAAATTCGCAATATGTAACAACAAAAGAGAAAATGGAAAGGGCAATTGGCACAATTGAGGAAGAACTAAAAGAACAAGTTAAATATTTTAAAGACAATGGCAAATTACTTGAGGCTCAAAGAATAGAAGAAAGAACTAATTTTGATCTTGAAATGATGAAAGAAACTGGATATTGCCAAGGTATTGAAAACTATTCGAGACACATTAGTGGTAGAGCACCAGGTTCAGCACCTTTTACATTATTTGACTATTTTCCAGATGATTATTTGCTTTTAGTTGATGAGTCACATGCAACACTTCCACAAGTAAGAGCAATGTACAATGGAGATCACGCTAGAAAAGAATCATTGGTAAATTATGGATTTAGACTTCCATCTGCTTATGATAATAGACCATTAAAATTTGAAGAGTTTGAACAAAAAATAAATCAAGTTGTTTATTTCAGCGCAACACCGGGAGATTACGAATTAGAACATTCAAAAGATAGAGTCGTTGAACAAATAATTAGACCAACAGGTTTGCTTGATCCAAAGATAGTGGTTAAACCAATTGAAAATCAAGTAGATGATTTAATAAATGAAATTCATGAAAGAACTGAAAAAAATGAAAGAGTATTGGTCACAACTTTAACTAAAAAGATGGCAGAAGATTTGACAAAATATTTGACAACACTAGATATAAAAGTAAGATATATGCATTCAGATATAAAAGCATTGGAAAGAATGGAAATCATTAGAGACTTGCGTCTTGGAAAATTCGATGTACTTGTAGGAATCAACCTTTTAAGAGAGGGCCTTGATATTCCTGAGGTTTCACTTGTTGCAATACTTGATGCAGATAAAGAAGGCTTTTTACGTTCAGAGCGTTCTCTTATTCAAACGATTGGTAGAGCGGCAAGAAATACAGATGGACAAGTTATTATGTACGCAGATGAGCTTACAGACTCAATGGATAAGGCAATTTCAGAAACAAATAGAAGAAGAAAAATTCAAGAAGCCTATAACGAAGAACATCATATTACTCCAAAGACAATCAAAAAGGAAATTAGAGAAGCAATTAAAGCAACATATCAAGTGGCTGAAAATAGTGCAGATTATGAACTTGAAAAAGATGAAAGTGTGGAAGATGCTATCAATAGATTAACAGATGAAATGATAAACTATGCTAAGAATCTTGAATTTGAGAAGGCTGCCGAAGTCCGCGACCGAATTCAAGAACTACAAAATATGTTATAATAAATAAAATACCTCATATACTTGAATGAGGTATTTTTTATGATTGGAAAAATTACAGAAAAAAGAAGAATGAAAAAAATGATGTTTGTTCTAATCTTGCTTTTTTCTTTGCTAATTGCAAGAGTTTTTTACTTGCAATTTATAAAGGGAGAAACTTTGACAGCACTTGCAAAAGAGCAACAATCCGCTGAAAGAGATGTTAATCCAAGAAGAGGAACAATTTATGATTGCTCTGGAAAAAATGTGCTAGCAACTAGTAGCACAATTGAAACTGTTACTATTAATCCTAAAAATATTACTGAGAAAGAAAAGGTGGCAAAGGAACTTTCAACATTGTTCGATTTAGACTATGATGATACTTTGAAAAAGGTAAACAAACACACTCAAATTGTGAATATTGCAAAAAAGGTTGAGAAAGATAAAACCAATGAGCTAAGGAAATGGATGGATGAGAATAATATAAAGTCAGGTATTAATATTGATGAAGATACAAAAAGATATTATCCTTATAATAATTTGGCTTCTCAAGTGATTGGATTTTGTGGCAGTGATAATCAAGGAATTAATGGAATTGAAGCGGAGTATGATGATGTGTTAAAAGGCAAAAAAGGTTCTATTAGTAGAACAACTGATGCAAGTGGAAAAGTAATTGATAATACTTATGAAGTTTATAATTCTCCAATTGAGGGCGATGATATACATTTGACTATTGACTTGACTTTACAAGAAATATGCGAAAAGTATTTGAAACAAGCATGCATTGACAATGAGTGTGAAGATGGTGGAAATGTAATAATGATGAACCCGAAAACTGGCGAAATCCTTGCGATGTGTGGTTATCCAAATTATAATTTGAATGAACCTTTTAAAGTTGATGAAAGTTTGCCAAAAGAAGAGCAAAATTTGCAATTACAAAAACTATGGAGAAATAAAGCAATCTCTGATACATATGAGCCAGGCTCAACATTCAAAATAGTAACAGCGTCATCTGCTTTAGAAGAAGGAATTGCAGTACCTGATCAAAAAGGATCATATTGTTGCGTTGGTTACATTGAAGTCGCTGGAGTAAAAATGAAATGTTGGAGGTATTACAGACCACATGGCTCAGAAAGTTTGAGAGATGCTTTAATGAATTCTTGCAATCCTGTTTTTATTGGACTAGGAGAAAAATTAGGTGTAAAAAAATATTATGAGTATTTGAACAAATTTGGATTTTTTAGAAAAACAGGAATTGATTTACAAGGAGAAGCAAATTCAATTTTCTTGAAAGAAGAAAAAGTAGGACCTGTAGAATTGGGTACTTACGCATTTGGGCAAAGATTTGAAATTACACCAATTCAAATGATAACAATGTTATCAACAATTGCAAACAATGGCAAATATTTAAAGCCACATTTAGTAAAGCAAATAATTAGCAAAACTGAAAAAGATGAAAACGGAAATCCTGTTGTAAAAAATATTGAACCAGAATATGGAGAACAAGTTATATCAGAACAAACAGCACAAAATATGCTAAGCATGCTTCAAACAGTTGTAGATGAAGGAACTGGAAAGAAGGCAAAAGTAGAAGGCTACAACATAGGAGGAAAAACAGGAACATCTGAAGATGGAGTACATACTGGAAAATATATTGCATCATTTATGGGTGTAGCACCAGTTGAAAATCCACAAATAACTTTACTCGTAGTTCTTTATCACCCGAAAGGTCAAGGAGGGCACTCTGGTGGTGGCGTAGGCGCAACTCTTGCAGGAAACATTTTTCGTGAAGCCCTAAATTATTTGAATTGATATAA
>CAYWAH010000007.1:21207-30948 GCA_964456505.1 uncultured Clostridium sp.
AAGCAAATTAGAATATATCATTTTGTAAGGTCGCGCAGCGAGCTTCAAAAAACTTCAACTTTTTTGCATTTTTGCATTGACTTTGAAGAAAAAAAGTTTTATACTTATTAGGTATGTTGTATACGAATAAAAATCTAGAGGGCTAATAGATGTTTAATTCGATTATTAAATAGGTAATTAAAGAGATATAAGTTAAATCGAAACATGTTTCGGTTTAACTTTTTTGTGCTCTTTAAAGCCCATTATCTATTTACTTCAAATTCAAATATTTTTTAAGTCTTACTAGAGTCAAAATTCATATAAACATTCAATTTAATAGTTTTTGTAGAAGAGGAATTGCTTTTGTAAAAGAGTATCATTTTAATAACTTAGGAGCAGGAGTTATTAAAGTGATAAAAAAATGCAAGAGTAAGAAGGTCTTCTCAAGAAAATAAAACTGCCTAAATATTTTAAGGAGGTATTTTTCTTTGATAAACGTTAAAGATGTAAAACACGAAAAAACAACACGTAAATCTTTTTCAAAAATTGGTGATTTTATTGAAATGCCAAATTTGATAAAAGTACAAAGAGATTCTTACAATTGGTTTATTAACGAAGGATTAGGAGAAGTATTGAGAGATGTTTCACCTATTATTGACTATTCAGAAAATCTAGTTCTAGATTTCTTGGATTACAGAATGGATGAACACCCAAAATACACAATCGAAGAAGCTAAGGAAAGAGATGCTACATATTCTACAAAATTACATGTAAATGTAAGATTGTTCAATCGTGAAACAGGTGAAATTAAAGAGCAAGAAATATATCTTGGCGATTTCCCTCTAATGACTGATACAGGTACATTTATTATTAATGGTGCAGAGAGAGTTGTAGTAAGCCAGTTAGTTCGTTCTCCAAGTTGCTATTATGCAGCAGATATGGATCCTAAAACAGGTAAGAAAATTTTCACATCAACAGTTATGCCTTTAAGAGGCGCATGGTTGGAATATGAAACAGACAACAACGACATATTATATGTTAGAGTTGATAGAACTAGAAAAATTCCAATCACAACATTATTAAGAGCAATAGGCGTTGAAACAGATGACCAAATATTAGCCCTATTTGGTGATGAACATTTGTTAAAAACAACTATGGAAAAAGATCCAATTAAAACAATGGATGAAGCTCTTATTGAAATTTACAAAAAATTAAGACCAGGCGAACTTCCTACAGTTGATGCTGCTAGACAATTATTCGACAGATTATTCTTTGATCCAAAGAGATATGATCTAGCTAAAGTTGGTAGATTTAAGTTCAACAAGAAATTAAATCTTGCTACACGTATTACAAGACAAACAGCTTATGAAACAATAGCAAATCCTGAAACAGGCGAAATCTTTGTTGAAAAGGATAACGTTATTGATGAAGCAACAGCAATTGCTATTCAAAATTCTGGAATTAATTCAGTTAAAGTTAAATGCGGAGAAAGTTTCATAATCGTAATTGGAAATGGAACTGTTGATATTAAAGAATATGTTGATAAGAAAATAGTTGATGATTTAAAAATTAAAGAATTAGTTAACTATGAAGTTCTTAAAGACATATTAGATAATACTGCAAAGAAAAATCTTAAAGAAGAACTTGACAAGAGAAGAGAAGAACTTGTACCAAAGCATATTACTAATGAAGATATTATTGCTTCAATTAGTTACTTATTAAATCTAGACCATGGTCTTGGAAAAGTTGATGATATCGACCATTTAGGTAATCGTCGTATTAGATGCGTTGGAGAGTTATTACAAAATCAATTTAGAATTGGTTTAGCAAGACTTGAAAGAGTTGTTCGTGAAAGAATGACAATTCAAGATTTGGACTCAATTACACCACAAGCATTAATTAACACAAAACCTATTTCTTCAGCAATAAGAGAATTCTTTGGTAGTTCACAATTGTCACAATTCATGGACCAAACAAACCCATTATCAGAATTGACTCATAAGAGAAGAATTTCAGCATTAGGACCTGGTGGATTGACAAGAGAGAGAGCAGGATTCGAAGTAAGAGATATTCACTATACTCACTATGGTAGACTATGCCCAGTTGAATCTCCAGAAGGACCTAACATTGGTTTGATTTCTGCTTTAAGTTCATTTGCTAGAATAAATGAATATGGATTTATTGAAGCTCCATATAGAAAAGTTGACAAGAAAACAGGTAAGGTAACAGATCAAATTGATTATTTACAAGCAGATGAAGAAGATAAATATTCAATTGCCCCTGCTACAGAACCTATTGATAAAAATGGTAAATTTGTTAACAAGAAGATTAAAGTTAGACAAGTAACAGAATTCAAGGAAATACCAGCAGAAGATGTTGATTATGTTGAAATATCTCCAAAGGAATTGGTTTCAGTTGCAGCAGCAATGATTCCATTCTTGGAGCATGATGATGTTAAGCGTTCTTTGATGGGATCAAACATGCAACGTCAGGCTGTACCACTATTAAAACCAGAAGCACCTATTGTTGCAACAGGTATGGAATACAGAGCAGCAAAAGATTCAGGAATTATGGTTTGTGCAAAAGAATCTGGTATTGTTGAAAAGGTTACTGCTGATGAAATTCAAATTAGAGAAAAAGATGGAACACTTACAAAATATAAACTTTTGAAATTCAAGAGAACAAATGGTGGAACTTGTATTAATCAAAAACCAATAGTTCAAGTTGGAGAGAAGATTAAGAAAGGTGAAACTATTGCAGATGGACCATCTACACAAAATGGCGAAATGGCACTTGGTAGAAATGTATTAGTTGCTTTCTCTACTTGGGAAGGTTACAACTTCGAGGATGCTATTTTAATTAGTGAAAGACTTGTAAAAGATGATGTATTTACTTCAATTCACATTGAAGAATTTGAATGTGATTGTAGAGATACAAAATTAGGACCAGAGGAAATCACAAGAGATATTCCTAATGTCGGTGATGATGCACTTAAAGACCTTGATGAAGATGGTATTATCAGAATTGGTGCTGAAGTAAGACCAGGTGATATATTAGTTGGAAAGGTTTCTCCAAAAGGCGAAACTGATTTAACTGCTGAGGAAAGATTATTGAGAGCTATCTTTGGTGAAAAATCTAGAGAGGTTAGAGATACATCTTTGAGAGTGCCACATGGTGAAGCAGGTACAATTGTTGATATTAAAGTATTTACAAGAGAAAATTCTGATGAATTAGGACCTGGTGTAAATCAAGTAATTAGAGTTTACATTGCTACAAAGAGAAAGGTCTCTGTTGGTGATAAAATGTCTGGACGTCACGGAAACAAAGGCGTTATTTCAAGAATTCTTCCTGAAGAAGATATGCCTTTCTTACCAGATGGTACTCCAGTTGACATTGTACTTAACCCAATGGGTGTTCCTTCTCGTATGAACTTAGGTCAGGTATTGGAAGTTCATTTAGGAATGGCTGCACGTGCATTAGGTTGGAAAGTTGAAACACCAGTATTTGATGGTGCTAAAGACTATGAAATTGAAGAATTACTTGAAAAAGCAAAACTTCGTAAAGATGGAAAAACAGAAATATATGATGGTAGAACAGGAGAAAAATTTGATCACCCAATTACAGTTGGTGTTATGTACATGCTTAAATTACACCACTTAGTTGATGATAAGATCCATGCTCGTTCTACAGGACCATACTCATTAGTTACACAACAACCTCTAGGTGGTAAAGCTCAATTCGGTGGACAGAGATTTGGTGAAATGGAAGTTTGGGCTCTAGAAGCTTATGGCGCTGCATACACATTACAAGAAATGATTACAACAAAATCAGATGATGTTGTTGGACGTGTTAAAGCATATGAAGCAATTGTTAAGGGCGAGAACATTCCAAAGCCAGGTATTCCAGAAGGATTCAAAGTTCTTGTAAAGGAATTACAGGCATTAGGCTTGGATATCCAATTATTTGATGATAATAATAAGGAAATCGAATTGAAGGAAAATATTGATGATGCAGTTGACTTCAATGAAGTTAATTCATCTGACATGAAACCAGAAGGTTCAAGCAACAATGTTGTTGATCAAAAGGAACTTGACAGCAATGGATATTCAGAAACTCAAGAAGATGATGAATCAAATGACGATTCAGATTATGAAGATGATACAGGTGATGGATATGATGAAGAGGAAAGCGATGATCTTGATGCAGACGAATATTTAGATAGCTTAGAAGGACCTGATGGAAATTCTTTAGATGACACAGATGATGATCTACTTAAAGATGAAGACTATGATGATGACAATTTTGATGAATAATTAATTTAATATTTTGTTTTATAACCTAATTGATATAGCATAATTGAATTGAACAGCGAAGTACATATCAATTAGGATTATAGAACACCAAATAAAATTAGGAGGCAATAATTAGTGGACGAATTAGAAAATCTTAGCTCAATTAGAATATCATTAGCATCAGATGAAAAGATTAGAGAATGGTCAAAAGGTGAAGTTAAAAAGCCTGAAACTATTAACTATAGAACATTAAAACCAGAAAAAGATGGCTTATTCTGCGAGAGAATATTTGGACCAGTAAAAGACTGGGAATGCCATTGTGGTAAATACAAGAGAATAAGATACAAGGGTGTTGTATGCGATAGATGTGGTGTTGAAGTTACTAAGTCTAAAGTTAGACGTGAAAGAATGGGTCACATTGAACTTGCTGCACCAGTTGCACACATTTGGTATTTTAAAGGTATTCCAAATAGAATCGCTTTATTACTTGATGTTTCTCCAAGAGCAATTGAAAGAGTTGTATATTTTGCATCTTATATTGTTACTGATAAAGGAACATCAGGACTTGAAAAATGTCAAGTTTTAACTGAAAAAGAATACACAGATGCAGTTGAACAATATGGCGAAAATTCTTTTAAAGCAGAAATGGGTGCTGAAGCACTTAGAAAACTTTTAGCAGAAGTTGATTGCGAAAAATTAGCAGCATCACTTCAAAAAGAACTTGAAAGTGCTAGTGAACAAAAAAGAGCAAAAATAATTAAGAGATTAGATACTGTTGAAGCATTTGTTAAATCAGGAAATAAACCTGAATGGATGATAATGGGAGTTATTCCTGTTATACCACCAGATTTAAGACCTATGGTTCAACTAGATGGTGGTAGATTTGCTACATCAGATTTGAACGATTTATACAGAAGAGTTATCAACAGAAATAACAGATTAAAGAGATTACTAGAATTAGGTGCTCCAGAAATAATTGTAAGAAACGAAAAACGTATGTTACAAGAATCTGTAGATGCCTTAATTGATAATAGTAGAAGAGGAAGACCTGTAACAGGTGCTGGTGGAAGAGCATTAAAATCTCTATCAGATATGTTAAAAGGTAAACAAGGTCGTTTCCGTCAAAACTTACTAGGAAAACGTGTTGATTATTCTGGACGTTCTGTTATCGTTGTTGGACCAGAACTAAAAATATATCAATGTGGTGTTCCAAAGGAAATGGCAGTTGAATTATTTAAACCATTTGTTATGAGAGAATTAGTTCAAAGAAACTTGGCTCATAATATTAAAAACGCAAAGAGAATGGTTGAAAGATTAGATCCAGCTGTATGGGATGTTCTTGAAGATGTTATTAAAGACCATCCAGTTATGTTAAACCGTGCTCCTACACTACATAGATTAGGTATTCAATCATTTGAACCTGTACTAGTTGAAGGTAGAGCAATCAAATTACATCCATTAGTTTGTACAGCGTTCAATGCCGACTTCGATGGTGATCAGATGGCTATTCACTTACCATTATCATTAGAAGCACAAGCAGAATCAAGATATTTAATGCTTTCAACAAACAACTTATTAAAACCTACAGATGGTGCTCCTATTACAGAACCATCACAGGATATGATTTTAGGTGCTTATTATTTAACAATGGACGTTGACGCAAATGAAAATGATACACCTGAAGAAGTTGCAAACAAAGGTACATTAGGTGCTGGAAAATATTTTTCTTCAATTGATGAAGCAGAAATGGCTTATGCAAATCATGATATCGGTGTACATGCAAAAATTCATGTAAGAATTGCACACTATGATGAAGAAGGAAACGAAACAGGACATAAAATTGTTGAAACAACAATTGGTAGATTAATTTACAACAAAGGTATTCCACAAGATTTAGGATATGTTGATAGATCAAATCCTGATAATGAGTTTGAACCTGAAATTTGCTTTGCAGTAAACAAGAGCAAACTTAAAGACATTATTGCAAGATGTATTAAAGTTCATGGAACAGATAGAACTTGTGAATTACTAGATTACATTAAATCTACAGGTTACAAATACTGTACAACAGCTGGTATGACAGTTTCAATTGATGATGTTCAAGTACCAGAAGAAAAGAAAGCATTACTTGAAGAAGGTCAAACAAGAGTTGATAACGTTACAAAACAATATCAACGTGGTTTGATTACAGATAATGAACGTTACAATGAAGTAATCAAAATTTGGGAAGACATCACTGATAAAGTTGCAGATAAGATGCAAGCAAACTTTGATGATTTGAACCCAATCTACATGATGAGTAAATCAGGTGCCCGTGGTAACATATCACAGCTACGTCAGGTTGCTGGTATGCGTGGACTTATGGCAAGTACAACAGGTAAAACTGTTGAAATTCCTATTAAGTCATCATTCCGTGAGGGACTTGACCCACTTGAATACTTTATTTCTGCACATGGTGCACGTAAAGGACTTTCAGATACTGCTTTAAGAACAGCCGATTCAGGATACTTAACAAGAAGATTAGTTGATGTTTCACAAGATATTATAGTACAAGAAGATGATTGTGGCACTGATGAAGGACTTGAAGTATACGAAATCAAAGATGGTAACCAAGTAATTGAACCATTACAAGAAAGATTAATTGGTAGATATCCACTTCATGATATAATCAATCCAAAGACTAAAGAAGTTATTTGCGATACAGATCACATGATTACTGAAGAACAAGCAAATGCAATTGTTGCTTGTGGAATTGATAAAGTTGAAGTTCGTTCTCCATTAAACTGTAAATCTGAAAAAGGTATTTGTGCTAAATGCTATGGTATGAGTTTAGCAACAAGACAACAAGTTAACATTGGCGAACCTATCGGTGTAATTGCCGCTCAATCAATTGGTGAGCCTGGTACACAGCTTACAATGCGTACAATTCACTCAGGTGGTGTTGCAGGTGTTGCTGATATTACACAGGGTCTTCCAAGAGTTGAGGAGCTTTTCGAAGCTCGTAAGCCAAAGGGATTAGCTATTATCACAGAAATTGCTGGTAAAGTTAAAGTATATGAAGACAAGAAGAAGAGAGAAATTACGATCAAAGGTAAAGATGATGCTAAAACTTATAGTATTCCATTTGGAGCAAAAATTTGTGTTTATGATGGAGACAAAGTTGAAGTTGGAGACCAATTAACAGAAGGTTCTATTAACCCTAACGAAATCCTTGCTATTAAAGGACCAGATGGAGTTCATGAATATCTTGTTCAAGAAATTCAAAAGGTTTATAGAAGCCAAGGTGTTGATATCAATGATAAACATATCGAAGTTATTGCTAGACAAATGCTTAAGAAAGTCAAAGTTGAAGATAGCGGAGATAGCGAATTATTATTAGGTTCATTAATTGATATTAATAACTTTAATGCAATTAATGAGAAACTTAGAGCTGAGGGCAAGAGAGAAGCAAAGGGTAGAAGAATACTTCAAGGTATTACAAAAGCTGCATTATCTACAGATAGTTTCTTATCTGCTGCATCATTCCAAGAGACAACAAGAGTATTAACAGATGCTGCTATTAAAGGTAAATCTGATGAACTTGTTGGATTGAAGGAAAATGTTATTATTGGTAAATTAATTCCTACTGGTACAGGTATGAAGAGATACCAAAATACATTTATCAGTACTGAACTTAATGAGGGCAGTGATGAAGACAACAAGAATGATGATGAAGAAGCAAAACAATAATAATCCGATATGATAGAAAATATGGCATGAGAAAATTTCTCATGCTGTATTTTTTAATATAAAAGAAACAGTTGACATAAATTTTTCTTTTATTCTTGCTTTTTGATAAGCAAGATAAAAAAATGAAAGGAGAAAGGAAAAAAATAATGATTGAAAGTAGCCTTAATTAAAAATAGATTTGTTCTGAACGAGGCTACTTTTAATTTATAAACTTATTGTTTTATATGAAAAAATTTGCTATAATATTTTTGATCGTTATTTAATAACAAGTAACAATATGGCGAAAAAGTAAAGCATAATTAAATATTGAAAAAACAAAGGAGAAGAAAAAATGGCTAATTCAAAATTGATTATAGTAGAAGGAGCACAAGGCGCTGGAAAAACAACAGTAACGGACTATATTAGGAATAGTTTGCCATATACTAATTTATATAGATTGAGTGGAACATCTGATGCAACAATTACAGGAAAAGCAAAGTCTGAAAAAATGTATTATGACTTAATCGAATACATTGATAAGTTACAAAATATGAGCATAAATTTATTATTCGATAGAACATTTTTTACAGAAGAAATTTATTGCAGACTTGGCTTTAAAGAATATTCATTTAGTGATGTGTATGAAAAATTGTTGGACAAACTAAGCAAGATGGATTTTGAAATTTACTATATTACTCTTTATTTAGATGATACTGATGAATATGTAAGGAGATTGGATAGAAGCGGAAAGGCTGTAGTAAAATATTCGAAATTTGATAAAAACAATAGTATTAATCAGCAAAATGAATATTTGAAAATGGCTGATGAAATAAAAAATAAATATCCAAATATAAAAGTTGTAAATGTAAATACTAATAAACCATTGGAAGAAATAGAAAAGAATATTAGTGAAATAATAAAGGATGAGAAATAAACAATATTTTATAACACTATGCACATATGATAATGATTAATTTTCTATAAAATTATTATATATGTGCATATTTAATATAAATTGAACTTTACTTATGTTGAAATGATAGTAAAATTTTGGTATAATAGTAAACATAATAATAAGAAAGATGGAAAATAAAATGGAAAGTAAAGCAAGTATTAATTGTGAAGAATGGGCAAATGCAAAACTTCCTAAAAGTGTTCAAAAATGAACACTTAATAAACTTAACATCTTTCGTGATTTGATATAAATAGATAATATCCCGTCGAATTCGACGGATTAAAAAACGAAAAAGAAAGGATTTATTATAATGATAATAGAATATAGTCCAAATTATGATGAAGAAATAAAAGATTTATTAGTAGAGTTGCAACAATATTTATCAGATATTGACAAAGAAGGATATAATATTGTTGGAGATGATTATAGAGAAAAATACTTTGAAAAAACTATTAAAGAGGTTAAAAAAAGTAATGGAAAAATATTACTATTTAAAGAAAATGAAAAAATTGTTGGACTAGTAGTTGGAATAGTAAATAACGATGAAGAAATTAGGTTCGATTTTAAAGCACCTAAAAGAGGAAGAATAACAGAATTGGTAGTTTCAAAAGAATACAGAGGTAAGCATATAGGTGAAAAACTATTAGAAAGTATGAGAGATTATTTAAAGAGTAATGGCTGTGAAAAAATAATGATTGCAGTATTTGGATATAATGAAAATGCAATAAAATTTTATGAAAGAAATGGATATCATATGAGAATGATAGATATGATTGAAGATTAATACTAAATCCGTCGAATTCGACG
>CAYWAH010000008.1:0-29648 GCA_964456505.1 uncultured Clostridium sp.
TTGCATGTCTTATGTGCGCCGCCAGCGTTTATCCTGAGCCAGGATCGAACTCTCATGTTATTATTTAAGTTCAAATTAACTCATTTTTAAATACTGTGTTTTTATAGTTGTTTTCTCAACTTGGTAGTACTTTGACTACCGCAATTTTATTGGTTTCTCAAAAGATTCATCATTGTTTATTTTTCAATGTACTTTATGTTCGTTAAAGTTTTTTAAAACTTTGTGCGAACGTTTAAGATTATACTATACTCAAAATCAAAAGTCAACACTTTTCAATAACTTTTTTAAATAAATTTTGAGTAAAATAAAAGGATTAGTTTTTTGTTGTCGAAATTTGTATGAATTTAACCAAACTAACTTCTTCCGTACCTTTAAATAATAACACCTTTTCAAATTTAAGTCAAGAGATTTTGTAATATTTTTGTAATAAATTTGTAATATTTTTTATTTGTTTTGACAATAATAAATTTAACAATAAATTCAGGAGGTTTTCATTGGTTAACAAAGTTGATATTTGTGGTGTTGATACATCAAAATTACCTGTGTTGTCAAATGAAGAAAAAATGGAACTCTTAAAAGAAATAAAAAAAGGAAACGAAGAAGCAAGGCAAAAATTTATAAATTCAAATTTAAAATTAGTTCTTAGTGTATTAAGGCATTTCTATAATAGAGGAAATCCTGATGATCTTTTTCAAGTTGGATGTATTGGCTTAATCAAGGCTATTGACAACTTTGATATCAACCAAAATGTACAATTTTCGACATATGCTTTTCCTATGATAATTGGAGAAATTAGAAGATACTTGCGAGATAACAATCCTATTAGAATAAGCAGGTCAGTAAAAGACTTAGCATACAAGTCAATGAAAGTGCGAGATAAATATCTAAAAAATAATCAAGTAGAGCCAACAATAAAGCAAATTGCCGACGAACTCAACGTGACAGAAGAAGAAGTATCTGCAAGTTTAGATGCAATTCAGAAACCTATTTCATTGCAAGATACTGTAAGCAATTCAGATTCTGACAATTTATATGTAATGGATCAAATTAGTGATAAGAAAAACATCGATGAAAATTGGGTATCTGCAATTACAATTGGAGAATGTATTCAAAAACTTTCCAATAAAGAAAAGCAGATTGTAAAAAAACGTTACTTCGATTGCAAAACTCAGATGGAAGTTGCTGAAGAAATTGGAATATCACAAGCACAAGTTTCCAGATTAGAGAAAAATGCAATTGCACATTTAAAGAAAAATTACATTTAAATTTTATTGTATTTTATTGTAGCAAAATTATTGTAGAACTTTTAGTATCTTTTATTGCATTGAAATATGTCTACTTACCTTTATTATAAAACCTTTATTATAAAAAGTATTAATAAAAATATTGGTATTTGTTTTTAACATTATTCTCCATAAAAATAATATAATATAATAGTAAGAATTATTTTTGGAGGAATATTATGAAGCACAAAGGTATGGATTTTAAGCATAAAGAAGTAATAAGTATAAAAGATGCTAGAAGACTTGGGTATGTGCAAGATGTTTGTTGTGATTTAAAAACTGGAAACATCACGGCAATAATCGTTCCAGGTAGCCCAAAAAATTTCAGTTTATTTTCAAATCAAAATGATATGGTAATTTCTTGGGATCGAGTACGTTGCATCGGAGAAACAGTAATTTTAGTAGATATATAAAAACAAGCAAAAGGAGGGGTTACCTCCTTTTGCTCATCGAAACACCAACAATTATAGGGGTTGCCTACAATTGCCTGCGGAAAATTTCAAAAACAAAAAATTTTCTTTAAAACTTCATTAAATTAATAAATAAAATGAATAATGTGTGTTTGTCCATTTATTCTACTACATAATTTTAAAAAATACAAGAGCAAAAGCCTTGTATTTTTTATAGTTTTATCAAATTATTCTTCCTTTGCAGGAGCGCCTACTGGGCAAACAGAAGCACATGTTCCGCATTCAATGCACTTTGATGCATCTATTTCATATTTTGATTCGCCTTCCTTTATGCATTGTACAGGGCATGCTGCTGCACAGCAACCACATTTGATACATTTGTCACTAATTTTGTATGCCATAATTTTCACCACCTTTCTTAATATTTTTTATATTAAACATCATCATCATCTGATGAATTGTTTTTTTCGAACTTGTCCATTTTTTCAAGTTTTTCAAGTTCTTGTATTTCTTCCTTGCTAGCCTTGCTTTCATTAGTTTTCTTAGAACTCTTCAATACTTTAATGTCATCAACATTGTATTTATTAAAATAATTATTTCCTTCTTCATCTGTTAACTTAACTTTAATAATTTCTTTTAGAACTTCAACAGATGCTACAGTTCCTTTTCCATCAGGTGTTTCTACTATTGAATCTGGTGCAGGAAGTTTTTTCAATTTTTCCTCATAAACATTCTTTTCATAACGTAAGCAACACATTAATCTTCCACAATTTCCCGTAATCTTCGAAGCATTAAGAGATAAATTTTGCTCTTTTGCTAATTTAATAGAAGCATTACCATAGTCTTTCAAATATGTACAGCAACAAAGTTCTCTACCACACACACCAAATCCGCCAAGTCTTTTAACTTCATCTCTTGTGCTTATTTGTCTTAATTCAATTCTTGTTTTGAATATGCTAGCCAAATCTTTTACTAAATCTCTAAAGTCAACTCTATTATCTGCTGTAAAGTAAAAAATCAATTTTGAATTATCAAATAAATATCTTGCTTCAACTAAATCCATAGGTAACTTGTATTCTTTTATTTTTTTCTTACAAATATCAAATGCTTTTTGGGCTTCTTTATCATTTTCTTCTTGATGTTTTATGTCTTTTTCATTAGCAACTTTAATGACCTTTTTCAATGGATCTTTCATTTTTGTTTCATCAATCATTTTTCCAGCATTTTTTACTATGCCAAGTTCTTTGCCCATTTTTGTTTCAACAATTACTTTATCTCCAATTTTTAGTTCAAACTTTCCTGGATCAAAAAAGTAGTTTCTTCCATTTGGTCTAAAATTAATTGATACTACCTTTGTCATCGCTCCTCCTATCTTGTTTTATTTATAATATCATACAAATTCATTAATAAATAGTCAATACACATTGTATAATTATTGTTATTATCAATTTTTACTTTAGTTTTTTCAACTATTTCGCACCCATCATATAATCTTTCGTCAAATAAGATAATATTAGTCAAATTAAGTAACTCCATTATATCATCTTTTTTATTATAAAGTAAATCCGCTTTGTTAAAAATTTCTGCCATAGAACAATTTTTCAAATCGCTAATTAAATTTTTCAATTGTTCATATTCTTCTCTTCTTTTGTCTAAATTTTCAATATTTGCCATACTTCCATCAAGCATTGTTAACGTTTCAGCATCAGCATTTGTCAAAATCTTTTTTATCTCATTATCAGATAATTTTTTAAAATTTATTTTTACGCATCTGGATTTAATAGTTTGAAGCATCTTACTCTCATTTGAAACAATTAGAATTATTACCATATATTTAGGTGGCTCTTCCAATGTTTTCAAAAAGCAATTCTGTGCAGATTCATTCATCAAATCAGCATCATTTATAATACAAACTTTATGATCAGAAATAATTGGTTTTTTAATAATTTCATCTTGAAGACTTCTAATCATTTCAATTGAAATAATACCTTTTTCGTTTTTATCTAATTTAATAAAGTCAGGATTTGTTCTTGCCTCAAACTTAATGCATGATTCACAAGTATCATTGCAGTTTCCATCTTTCAAGCACATAATATTTTTAGCAAATTCTTCTGCAAACTTTTCTTTTCCTATTCCTTCATTTCCAACAAACATATAGCTATTTACAAAATTATGCTTTTTTATAGAATCTTCAAGTATTATTTTATTTTGTTCATTGCCTACTATTTTTTCGAACACTTAATTTTCCTTTCGGTCACATATTATTGAATTTTTGTTCATTGTTCAAGTATTAAACTTATGTATTTTCAAATATATTAATTACATATTTTTAGTTGAGCCAAATTTATTTAATGGCCAAAAACGGAATACCGCTTTGCTTTCTATTTTATCTTTTGGAATACAACCAAATGCTCTACAATCTCCAGAAACAGATCTGTTGTCACCCATGGCAAACACACAATTTTCTGGTACAACAAAATCATAAAAAGCACCTGTTCTTTCTGTTGTTACTGAAGACTTTAAATAATCTTCGTGCAATTCTTCTCCATTAATATACACTTTTCCATCTTGAATCAATACATGTTCTCCTGGTAGAGCAATTACTCTTTTTATATAACTTACCTTGCCTATTTCAAGAACATTATGGACAAACTTTCCCCAAATGCTTGTTGGCTCATTTTCATATTTTGCAATTGGCTGGCTCATCGTTTCAGCTTCTGCCTCATCTATATGTATGTCTGATGGAGCCTCAAAAGTAATAATATCTCCTCTTTCAGGCAATTTTTTCATTGTTCTTGAAATTCTGCTTAAAAGTAATCTATCTCCTGGCATAAATGTTGGTTTCATTGACTCTTGTTGTACAATAGTTGGTGTAATTAAAAAATATTTTATTAAAATTGCAATTGCAATAGCAATTAAAATGCAATAAATCCATTCCAAAATGTCTTTCATTTTATCGTTCATTAAACTATTTTCCTTCCTTTTGTACCAAATTCGAAAGCCATAATAGTTTTCAAATTTCTTTATTCTTTTGCAACAGGTATTTTAACTATAACTTCCGTTCCATGTTTTGAGCTTCCAGTTTCACTTGAAATATTAATACTTCCATCATTTTGCTCAATTATTTCTTTAGCAATAGAAAGTCCTAATCCTGTACCACCAAGTTGTCTTGAACGTGCCTTATCAACACGATAGAACCTTTCATAGATTCTCTGCAAATCAGCCTTTGGAATACCAATTCCATTATCCTTTATTTTAACATAAGCATCATCATGTACATATCCTACATATACATCAATAGTTCCGCCATCTTGTGTGTATTTTACACTATTACTAATTATATTAATAATAACTCTCTCTATTCCATCTTTATCAGCATATACGGGTGGGACATCTGCTGTTGTAATGCATTGTAAATGTTGACCTTTTTTCTTAACCTCAATTTCGAATTTTTCAGCACAACTCTTGCTTAATTCTCCCAAATCAAATTTAGTTTTAGGTCCCATATTTCTTTTACTATCATATTTAGAAAGTGTTAACAAATCCTGTACAAGTTTTTGCATTCTAATAGCATTATCATTTATGATATGCAAAAAATGTTCTTGTGTTTCTTTATCATCAACACCATCAAGCAAAGTTTCAGAAAAGCCTTCAATAGAAGTTAAAGGTGTTTTTAATTCATGTGAAACATCTGCCACAAATTCTTTTCTCATATTATCAAGTTTAACATGTTCTGTAATATCCTGAACAACAACCATCAAACCAGTTGGTCTATTTATCTCATCTTTGAAGGCTACAAAGAATAAATCCATTGAACCTCTATTATTTGTAACTTTCTTTTCAGAAGAAGTCCAATCTTCAAGATAAATAATCTTCTCCATGTTATCAACATCCGTATATTTATCAAATATTTTATTAAAAGTATTATCAGTGTCTTTCAATTCCAAAAGGTCTTTTGCCTCTGGGTTGATATAAGTAACATTTCCATCCATATCAAATGAAATGACACCATCAGTCATATGTTGTAAAATTGTTTCTGTTTGATTTATTCTTCTATTTGCTTCAATTAATTTATTGTGTAGTTCTGTGGCAAGTTCGCTCAAATCATCTTTGTCATTTTTAGAAATATCAAATTTATTATCTGAATCATAACTTGAAGAATCAAGCATTTTAGCCATTGGTATAATTGATTTTTTATAACTTATTATTGCAATAATAATACTCACAATAGACAAAACAATTGCTGTAATAAATGTTATTACAGCGGTTGTATTTATAAGAGTCTCATTTTCTGCCCCTATTTTTAAATTATAGATAATTGCACTCCCCATCGCAAGTATTGCAATTAAGCTAACAATATAGAAACTCAAAATCAATCTATAATGAAATTTTTTCATTGTTTACTTCTTTCCATATTATTTTTCGTTTGCTATAAAATATCCAACTCCTCTTTTAGTAATAAGTATTTTTGGATTTGCAGTATTCTTTTCAATTTTTTCTCTTATTCTTCTAACTGTTACATCAACTGTACGAATATCTCCATAATATTCATATCCCCAAACCTTTTCAAGTAAGTCCTCTCTTGTAACAACCTGTCCAGGTTTTTCAGCTAAGAATTTAAGAACTTCAAACTCTCTTCTAGTCAAATCATCAATTAGTTTTCCGTCAACTACTGCTTCAAATTTATCCAAGTTTAAAGTAATATTCTTAAGAACAATTTTATTTTCTCTCTTGCTATTCAATATAAATGCATCATTCTCAGCTTTTCTAAGATTTGCCTTAATTCTAGCAATAAGTTCTCTTGTAGAAAATGGCTTTGTCATATAATCGTCTGCACCAATTTCAAGTCCAAGAATTTTATCAATTTCCTCTCCTCTAGCAGATAACATAATAATTGGAACTTGGTTATCTGTTTGTCTTATTTTTCTACATACAGCAAGTCCATCCATTTTTGGAAGCATAACATCTAGAATAACTAAATCAGGATTTTCCTCTTCTACCTTTCTTAAGGCTTCCTCTCCATCAGATGCTGATATGAAATTATAACCCTCTTTTTCAATATTAAACTTTAGCAAATCAATAATTGAGTCTTCATCATCAACAGCCAATATTTTTTTCTTTCCATCTTCTATTTTCTCATTTTCGTCCATTTTATTTTCCTTTCTTATTAGATGTAACATTAGTACAACTACTAAATTGGTTAATATATTTTATTACTTTATCCTTGGTACTTATTTTTTATTTCTTCTATTTTGCCATAATCATTTTTTAAAATATCTAGCCATACATCATCAAGTTTTGGATCAAATTGTGTTCCTCTATTTTTTTCAAACTCAGAAACAACAATATCCAATGGCAAGCAATCTCTATATGAACGTCTTGATGTCATTGCATCAAACGAATCTGCAACTGATGCAATTCTTGCTACATAAGGTATGTCTTCACCCTGCAATTGTGATGGATAGCCATGTCCATCATATCTTTCATGGTGATGCAATACAATAGGAATAATATCCTTAAACATTGGTACATCACCTAATATATGAGCGCCAATTGATGGGTGATTCTTAATAACAGAATATTCTTCATCATCTAATTTTGAAGTTTTGGTTAACACAGCATCAGGTATTCCTATTTTTCCTATATCATGGAACAAACCGCCTATTTTTAATATTTTTATAGTTTGTTCATCTAATCCTAATTTTTCGCCAATCAATACAGAATATGCTGAAACTCTATCTGAATGTCCTCTAGTGTATGTATCTTTGGCTTCAACTGTTTGACGTAAAACTCCAATTGTATCTAAATAAGCTTGTTCAAGTTCATCATTCTTTTCTTGTAACTCATCATTTATTTTGTTAATCAATTTCATTTGATCAACAGACTTCAAACCTGACTCTATTAAAAGTAATAATTGTTCAAAATCATCACTCTTTTCACAATATCCTTGTATATCAAGTTTCTTTAATGTTTCCAATGGCGGAGCCAAATCCTTATGTCCTGTTAGCAATAATATATATAAGTCCTTGTCAAACTCTCTTATTTTTTCAACGACCTGATCACCATGTAAAGGATCCATTATAAAGTCTAACAAAACCAAATCAAAATGCTCTTGTTTTAATCTATCAATTGCCTCAAGAGGATTGGTATAGCAAACCAAATCATAGCCTGATCTTTTAAGTACAACCTTTAATGAATCAAGTATTCCGTCATCATCATCAACAGCCATTAATTTGTATGGTGCGGTAACAGTTTCCTGCATATATTTTCTCATATACAAGTCTCCTCCAAATGTATCAATTTATCTTTTATAAATAATATCTCGCAGTCTTTTTACAGACTACTTGGTATTATCCTTTTTAATATCTCATATTCTATAATAAAATAAAAAAAACTGCAATAGATATTTGAAAAATATTACACTTTCGTGTGCTTTTCATCTATGCAGTTTTTTATTTTTATTTTTTAGGTATTCTAATTGTAAATGTTGTGCCCTCTCCAACTTTCGATTCAAATGTTAAATTTCCATGGAAATTTCCTTTAATTGTAGAATATGACATAAACAATCCAAGTCCAGAACCTTTATGGCCTTTGGTTGTAACCATTGATTTAAACAATTTTTGTTGAACATCTTCTGGTATTCCAGATCCATAATCTTTTACAATAATGAAAATATCGTCAACATTTTGATCAATTATTAAATCAATGCTCTTATTAGGTTCGCCATTGTATGCTTGAATTGCGTTTTGTACTAAGTTATTTACAACCTGTACCAAAGCATTTACATTTCCTGTTAGCTCAGTATCTTGATCAATTCTGCAATCAACATTTAATGTTAACAAAGCCTCTTTCAATTCATGTTTCATTAAAATATTTACTCTATTTAGCAATTCACTAATTTCAAATTTTTCTGCTGAAGAATCATTGAAGCTTACTGCCTGTCCCTTTACTGCTGTAATAATTTCAGACATATATGAATCATAAGATTTTACTTTTGTTACCCAGTCAGACATATCATGTGCTATTGCATGATGGTCTTCTTTTGTAACTTCTGGATCATCAATTGACTCATCATACTCTTTTATTAAATCATCAAGTCCTTCCATTGCTCCTGAAATTGACATAATAGGAGTTTTCAAGTTGTGAGCAATTCCACCAATCATTTGACCTAGTGTTGCCAAACGCTCACGCTCAATAAGAATATCCTGATTTTTCTTTATTGTGTCTTGCTGTTCTTCTAATGTATTCTGCTGACTCAACATTCTCTCTTGAATTTTATTATAATAATATGACAAATCACTTAATTCATCATTCGTAATTATTGGCAACTCATTGGTTCTAGAAATTTCATCTGATTCAAGTATCTTCTTTAAATTTTCAGAAATTCTATCGGTGTTTTTACTAATATTTCTAGCCCAAATAATAAGTAAAACAACTGCGGCAGCTAAAATAACAAGGATTGTAAAAATATATTGTAACAATAATTTTTGATTTTCTACCTTAAATTTGTATCCGAAATACCATGTGTTTCCATTTACGTCAACAAATTTTTTTGCATACAATTCATCAGTATTTCCGAATCTTTCATAAAGCATTCCGCCTGTTTTTTTAAAGTTAACATCTCTATAAGTTAATACAAAGTCTGATACATAACCATCTTTAATTGAGCAATATACTGAATTATCTGGTCTAATAATAAAGTAATAATCTGTTTTATTGCATAATGGAATTTTATCTAATTCGGTTTTTAAAGTATCTTCATTTATTTCATTTGTTGAAGGAATGTTTGCCATATACACTTTATAATAATTTGCATATCCATTTCCTTCAGCAGAAATAGTTTGTGAATATCCCATTAAAATTGGAACTATTAACATTACTAAAATAAATGGTAATGCTTGGATTACTAAACTGTTTCTAGTAGAAATTCTAATTCCATTATTCTTTTCATATTGTGAATCTACTTCATAAGTTAGCAATGATATCTCTTTTAAATATATTTGAGTTACAATAAAAGAAAATAGTGAAATCATTGCTACAACAGCAATAATCATCATAGTGAATTTTATGATTGCCATTTTATCAACAAGCATAATAAAGTTTAAAATAATTCCGCCACCAATAAATAATATCCACTCAATAATCATCATCTGATAAGGAATATTTATTGTATCTTTTCTAACCTGTTTAATAAATTCATGAGGCATTTCAATTTCATATATATAATTATGATTAAACTTTGAAATATTTTTTAGTACAATTTTATATGCAAGCAAATGCACAATTCCACCAAAAAATAATATTAAAGCATATTCCTCAAAATGAGATAGTGGTTGTACTAAATGTTGAAATTCACTATCATTTGAATAAGGTGGAAAATTCTGTACTTGCGGCATAATAATTGATAATATAATTATTGAAATTGTATCAACAATTATAATTCCCAGCGTAAAAAGTAAATTATACTTTCTTATTCTTGCGTTTCTCTCTAAATTTTTTTTCATATCTTTTACCATTTGTTTTCCTTTATCAATTTATAAATTTTATTAACATAATTTTGGTTAGGTTCGCTCCATTTCAAACCTATGTCTTCTAAAATTTTTAAAGTTTTATCAACAGAGTATGGATTTAGTCCACCTTGTAATAAATATTCTTTAGCATATTCAGCAGTTGCAGTATCATTTTCCTCTAATTGTTGAATATATTCATTCATAGTAACAATATTTATTTTTTCTCTGTCCTCTAACATTTTAATCAATTCTTTAACAGAAATCAAGTTATTATTTACAATATGGAAAATTTTTTCACTTTTGTTTTTCAAAAGAATATTTACTACAAATTCAGCACTTTCGTCAACCGGACTAAACTCAAGTTTTTGATTTAGTATCTCTTTAGGAACTTTTTTATTTATTACAACATTTCTAATAGAATTCAAAAAAGAATTTTTTGTGTAATTTATTTGGAACTTTCCATCTGAAACTCTTGGCATAATATTTCCCATTCTAAATATTTTAGAATTTACATTTTTATTTTTTAGAATAAGAGATTCCGCCTTAAATTTTGTTAATAAGTATGGATTATTTCCAAAGTCCTGTTTAATATATAGTGTATTTTCATCAAAAATTTTGTTTTCTGTGTCGTTGCTCTTGAATCCTAGAATTGATAATGTTGAAATATGCGCTAAAGAAATATTATTTTCGCAAAAAGTTAATAAATTTTTAACTGTTGTTACATTATCATACTCCAAGTCAGAAACTTTTGCATAGTGTTTTACATTTGCAGCACAATTAATAACACTATCAACATTGTCTTTTAGCAAATCATAATCTGATTTTTCTAATTCGAAATTTTTTTCTGCTAAATTTCCTTCCATTACAATTACTTTTTCATCAATAAGTTTCCAAAGAATTCTGTAATTTTTAAAATAAAATTTTATATTTTCCTTTATTCTTTCAATTCCGGATTTAAATTCTTTTCTTCTAACAATACAATATATCTTTTTTATTTCAGGATTATTTAAGCATTCATTTAAAATGTGAATGCCTAGAAAACCAGTTGCTCCAGTAATTAATATATTATCCATAACAAATTTCTTAGCATCATCAACAATATCAATGTCTTTAAAAATTTGTTCTTTTTCATCTGCACTACCATCAATAAATTCAGCTAAACTTTCAATTGTAGGATAATTATATAAATCTTGAATTTTAATATTGTAAAAATTAAGTTCACTATTGATTTTTGCCATCATCAAAGAATCAATTCCTAGGTCATTAACAAAATCATCCTCTATAGAAATATTCCCTGCGCCTATTTGTTTTTCAATTGTATTATAAATTACTTTTTCGGTTGGTGTTTTTGGTTTCTTTATTTCTCCTTGACGATTATTTATATATTCAGTTGCTATTTTTATTAGTTCAGTTCTATTAATTTTTCCAGAACTATTTCTAGGGAATTCTTCAAGTACTATTATTTTCTTTGGTCTCATATAAAATGTTAATCTATTGTTAATGTATTTAGATAATCCTAACTTATCTTCCCCCTGAGCACCTTCTATAAATGCAATAATTATTTTTGACTCTCTAAATGGAACAGCAACTACAAACACCTTATATTTTTCATTTAGCGCTTTGTATATTTTGCTTTCAATCTCATTTAGTGAAACTAAATAACTTCCATTTACTTTTACCATATCATCATCTCTACCAATATAATTGATAGATGAATCATAATTTATTAGGGCAATGTCTCCAGTTTTATAGCAATTTATGTTTTCTTTTATAAGTGGATTATACATCTTAACAAATCTTTTTTCATTGATTTCTGGAAGATTATTATATCCTTTTGCAATGTTTTGTATTGAATTCTTATCAGTAAAAATTGTTAATTCGCCTTTGCAACCTGCTGGCAAAATTTCTCCAAATTTATTTGTGATAAGTAATCTACTATATTTTATTGGTTTTCCAATTGATACACTATTTTCATCATAGTTTTTCTTTTTTAGAACATTGTATGTAGTAAACATTGTAGTTTCAGTTGGGCCATATAAATTTATTATTTTAAGTCTTTTATATTTTTTAAACAAGTGTAAAGCATATGTTGGTTTTAATGTTTCCCCACCAGTTCCTAAAATTTTTAATCTAAACAACTTGGTTCTTTGTTCTTTATCTGCATTTGATATTTGTTCAATCCATTTTGGAATCAAGAAAGATCTCGTTACTTTCTCTTTTTCCATTATCTCTACAACTGCAGATGGATTTAATTCATTTTCTTTCTCTATTAAAACAAGTTTGCCACCAAATAAAAGTGCAGAATAAATATCAATTCCACTTGCATCAAAAGAATATTTTAATAGTGACATTGAAACATCATATTGAGATGGTCTTAGATTCTTATCGTCACTCATTGATTTTGCAAGTCCTAAAACATTCTTGTGCATTAATTGAGTTCCTTTTGGATTTCCAGTTGAACCAGAAGTATATATCATATAAACAATGTCATTACAATTATTAATCTTTTTTAAATTTTTAATTCTCTTATCTGAAACTTTTTGTTTTAATACACTTTCAAGATTAATATCTTTTTCTAAATTAAAAGTTTTATATTTTTTTACTTGTGTATCATAATTTTTATGTGTTAGTACAATTACAGGGTTACTATCCTTTAGAATATATTCTTTTCTTGTTTGTTCTTCTAAAGGTAATATTGGAACATAATATCCGCCCGCCTTAATTGTTGCAAACATTGCAATCATCATTTCTATTGATTTATCAAAAATTAATGCAACAGCAGTATTTCTTTTAACACCATTTTCTCTAAGAATACTTGCTACACAATTAACTTCTTGATTAAATTCTTTATATGTTATCTTCTTTTTTCCGCAAACTAATGCTATTCTGTTTGGATATTTTGAAACTATACTCTCAAACCTATCAACTAAAGTTTCATTTTTTACTTTTGTTGTTCCAGTATTATTAATATTTTTAATAATATTTTCATCAGTTTTAGATAAAATATCTATTTCATTTATTTTTTCTAAATGTTTATATATAATTTGTTTTGCAATATGTTCTATTCTATCATTTAAATTATCAATTTCATTTTCATTAAATTGGCTTGTTTTATAATCATAATGTACTGTGTATGATCCAGTATTTGCAATGTCTGTCATATGAATGTTTATTGTTTCGCCAATATTTTTATTAAAATACCATTTCATTTTATAAGGTATTTTTATATTTGAATCAACCATTGCATTTTGAAAAGAGAAAACAACATCATAAATGCTTCCATTAAATCCATGTGCCTCTTTCAAGTAAGTAAGTAATTCAAATAATGAATATCTTTCATGGCGAAATACTCCAAAAGATATTTCCTTTACCTTTTGAAAAGCTTCATCAATTGTCATATCATTACTTAGCTTTACTCTTACTGGTAATGAATTTACAAACATTCCAATAGTATTGCGTTCTTTAATATTTAGTCTATTTAATGTTGGTGTTCCTATAGTAATATCTTCTTGTCCCAACAATTTCAAAAAATAAATAGAATATATTGTCATGAAAAAAATATATGGTGTTATATTATTTTCTTCACAATATTTTTTTATTGTATTTGATTCAGATTTCGTTATTACATAAGTCTTTCTTTCTGCCGCAGTTTCAAATGCTTCGTTTTCATCATGTTGTTTTAATGTAGTTATTGTTTCAGGCATTTTTTCATAAGTTTTTTCCCAGTATTTTTTATCTCTTTCATGTTTTTTACTGTTCTTATATTCTTCTTCGCTATCAATGAAATCTGTATATGAAAAATTATTTTTTACTTCAATAATTCCATTTTTATTTTCTATCAAATTATCATAAGTTTTTATTACCTGATCAGCAATAAGCGAAATTGACCATGCATCACAAATAATGTGGTTTGCAAGAATTCCAATTCCGCCTTTTCCATTTTTAAATTTATACATAATAAATTTAATCAAGTAATTATTATATCTTAAAGGCTCACTTAAAAAGCCATTCATAAAATCATCTAATTTTTTTTCAGAAGGCAAAAAATATAAACTAATTAATTTCTTTCTATATGCTTCAATTTTTTGAACTGGAACATCATCTTTTGTACTTATCTTAATTCTCAATGCATCATTAGTTTTGATAACAACATTTATCGCTTTTTCCAATAAATCAAAATCAACTTTTTGCTCTATTGTACAGGTGCCCACAATGTTTGTAATTGGTTTGTCTTTGTAAACTTGTTCAGTATTCCATATCGACTTTTGGGCATCTGTAATGCGATAAAAGTCATGTGCCATACTTTTCAAATTTAGCCCCCTACAAATTCATTTCGGTTGCATTCTATCATATATGAATTGTAAATGTAAAGCATTTTCTACAAAATTAGATATTTTTTTTGCAAAATTAGACATTATTTATGCCAGCTTATCTGCAATTTCTTCAATTTTTACATCTTCTGTTGTACCATTTTTCATATCTTTCAATTGAGCAATTCCTGTGCTTATTTCGTTGTCTCCAATTGTTACTACATATTCTGCGCTAATTTTATTTGCATATTTAAATTGAGCATTTAAGCCTCTGCCCATAATATCTTTTTCAGCATAGATATTATTATCTCTTAGTTTTTCAACCAATTTTTCTGCAAATATGTTTGCTTCATCTCCTATATATGCAACAAAAATTTTAGGATTGTTTACTATTTTTTTGCTTAACTCAGGATTATTTTGTTCAACAATTTGTAGCAATCTTTCTTCACCTGCTGCAAATCCTATTGCAGGTGTGCTAGCACTTCCAAGTTCCTCAATTAAATCATCATATCTTCCACCACCAAGTACTGTTAAGCCATCATCTTTCGATACAAATTCAAAAACTGTTTTTGTGTAATAGTCTAATCCTCTTACAATTCTTGAATCAATTGTGTATTCAATGTTTAATTTATCAAGCATTGACTTAACATTTTCAAAATGTGTTTTGCATTCTTTATCTAAATAATCAAGAATTGATGGTGCATTTTCATTTAACTTTTTGCATTGTTCTTCTTTGCAATCCAATATTCTCATAGGATTTTTTTCAAATCTAGTTTTGCATGTATCGCAGTATTTATCAAGATTTGGTCTAATGTAATCTTTTAAAGCATTTTCATAATCTTTTCTGCAATTTTTGCATCCTATAGAGTTTATTCTAAGTTCAACATTTTTTATGTTCAATTTTTCAAAGAATTTTTCAACCATTAAAATAATTTCAACATCTGCTGAATAATCCTTTGTGCCTATTAGTTCAACACCTATTTGGTTGAATTCACGTTGTCTTCCTTTTTGTACATTTTCATATCTGTACATTGGCATTCTGTAATATACTTTTAATGGAGATGGCAAACTTGACATACCATTTTCAATATATGCTCTAATTACTCCCGCTGTTCCTTCAGGTCTAAGTGCTATGCTTCTTCCACCTTTGTCTTCAAAAATATACATTTCCTTTTGAACAACATCTGTCTGCTCTCCTACTCCTCTTTGGAATAGCTTTGATTCTTCTATAACTGGCACACGAATTTCCTTAAAGCCATAGTTTTCAAAAATATTTTTGGCTATGCCTTCAATATATTGCCATTTTGAAATTTCACTTGGTAATATGTCTCTAGTACCTTTTAACTTCTGTATCATTTTTTCCTCCTAAATTTTACTATTTATTTCTCTTTACTTCATACACGCTATCTACTTTTCCAATATCACGTTGTACTTGATGTAAATCTTGTATGCTCTTAACTTCAACAGTAACAACAATTATTGAAATTTTTTCTCTATTTGTTTTTGCGTTTACAGCAATTAAATTTGAATTCGATTTAGAAATTGCGTTGATAACATCTGCTAGCAAGCCATTTCTATCATTTGCATAAATTGCAATTTCAACTTCGTAATTTGTTGTTTCTTTCTTTTCATCCCAGTAAACATCAATTATTCTTCCACCATCTTTAAGCAAATCTTTTACGTTTTTGCAATCTTTTCTATGTACTGTAACACCTCTGCCTCTTGTAATGTAACCAATAATTTCATCTCCTGGAACTGGATTACAACATTTAGATAATTTAACTAAGCAATTGTCAATTCCTTTAACGATAATTCCTGTTTTTGAGCTCTTTGGTTTTTTCTCTGTTTGCAATTCTTCAATTTTTTCTTCAACATTTGCACTATCGCCGTTTACTTTTTTGTATTCTTCAAGTGTTCTTGTTACAATCTTGCTAGCATTAATTGAACCAAATCCAACAGCAGCATACATATCATCCAATGTTTTATAATAGTATCTTTTTAGAGCAGCATTATAATATTTTTCAATGAACAAATCTTCATTTCTCATTCCGATTCTTTTTAGCTCTTTATCAATTAACTGTTTACCCTTTTCAATATTCTGCGTTCTCTCATTTTTTCTAAACCATTGTAAAATTTTTGTTTTTGCAGAAGTTGTTTGTACAAATTTAAGCCAATCTCTACTTGGTCCTTTGCTGTTTTCACTTGTGATTATTTCAACAATATCGCCATTATTTAATTTTGTAATGATTGGCATCATTTTAGAATTTATTTTACAACCAACCATTTTGTTTCCAATTTCAGCATGGATACTATAAGCAAAATCAATTGGAGTACTGCCCTTTGCAAGTGTTTTTATTTCTCCCTTTGGAGTAAATACATAAACCTCATCCTCAAATAATTCTGTTTTCAAAGTTTGCAAAAATTCTTGAGGGTCTTGCATATCCTTTTGCCACTCCAAACTCTCACGTAACCAAGAAAGTTTATCTCCTTTTACAGTTACATTCTGCTTTTGACCCGTTGCAAAACTTTTTTCCTTATATGCCCAATGTGCAGCAATACCATATTCAGCAATTCTATGCATGTTATATGTACGAATTTGAACTTCAAATGGAGTACCATTTTTTCCGATCAAAGTTGTGTGCAAACTTTGATACATGTTAGGTTTTGGCACAGCAATATAATCTTTAAATCTGCCTGGCATTGGTGTATAAAGTTCGTGAACAACGCCAAGAGCAGCATAGCAATCTTTTACTGAATTTACAAGAATTCTCATTGCAAACAAATCATAAATTTGGTCAAGAGTTTTATTATCTCTCTGCATTTTTCTGTAGATAGAATATAAGTGTTTTGCTCTTCCTGTAATCTCCGCTTCAATATGATTTTTCTTAAGATTTACTCTGATTTCATCCATTATTTCTTCAATGAATTTCAATCTTTCATCTCTCTTTTTGTTTATACCTTCAACAATTTCTCTATATTCTTCAGGATACAAATATTTGAAAGACAAATCCTCCAATTCCCATTTCAAAGAATACACACCGAGTCTATTAGCAAGAGGTGCATACAAATCTAATGTCTCCCTTGCATTTGCAATTTGTCTATCTCTAGACAAATATTTTAAAGTTCTCATATTATGTAATCTATCAGAAAGTTTAATTAAGATAACTCTAATGTCTTTTCCCATTGCCAAGAACATTTTTCTATAATTTTCAACTTGTACTTCCTCTTCACTTGTATAACTTATCTGTCCAAGTTTTGTTACACCATTAACCATATCTGCTATTTCAGGTGAAAACTCTCTCGAAATATCATCTATAGTTACACTTGTATCCTCTGCCAAATCGTGCATCAAAGCAGCGCAAATTGTAGAATCATCAAGTCCTAATGTAGCAACAATATAAGCAACTTGAAGTGGATGAATTATATATGGTTCGCCAGATTTACGCTTCTGATCTCCATGATTAGTAAGAGCATAGTTATATGCTCTCATTATCAATTTTGAATCACTCTTTTTATTATGTACTTTCGCCTCATTGATGATATCATCAATTGTTTTGTTTACTACTTCTGACATTCTTTTCACCCTCTTCTTTTATCTGTTTTTTGAGATTTTTTAATACATTTTATCTACTAAAAAATTCTTATTATATTTACGAAAAAATATCATTTTGCTAATTTATTTTAAATTTTTACTTTTTAAGATTAAGAATATTTACGAAAAAATATCATTTGTCAAAAATTACTTAAAATATTTTTTTATTATAAAATTGATTTTCTTAAATCCTTTAAAATAATTTGTACGATTTCTGTATTGTTGAAGCTATTAATTTCTGCATTTCCTACTATGTCTATTTTATCTCCAATCTTATAATCTGTTGCAAACTCTCCCATGTTAAAGCCAATTGCATCTAAGTATGTGTTGCCTATTTGCATATTTAATTTTAAATGTTTGCCCTCTGACAAAGTTCTAATTGAAGTTATTTTCAAATTCTTAATTATAAACAAAGGATTCTGATTTGCCTCTCCAAATGGTTCAAGCAAATTCAAACTTTTTATTGTGTCAACATTTATATCATCCGCCTGTAACTCATAATCAATTGATAATTTTGCTTGAGCCATTTCTTCAGTTATATTCTTATTTGCAAACTCAACAAATTGCTTTTGAAAATTTTCAAAATTTTCTGTTTTTAAACTCAATCCAATTGCCATGCTGTGTCCACCAAATGCTGATAAATACTCACTGTTTTTTTCTAATGCATCATGTAAATCAAATCCTTTAATGCTTCTTCCAGAGCCTTTAGAATTCTCTCCTTCAAAGCAAACTAAAATGCTAGGTTTATAATATTTTTCTGTGATTTTCGATGAAACAATTCCAATTACTCCATGATGCCAATTTTCTTTTCCAATTACAATCGCCTTATCTGTGCTGTCTTTATCAATTAAGCTAATCGCTTCATCATATATTTTCTTTTCTGTTTGCTGTCTTTCTCTATTGTAGCCTTCCAATTTTTCAGTCAATTCTCTTGCTTCAATTGGATCATCTGTAAGCAAAAGTTTAAGTGCAACTTCTTGATGTCCCATTCTTCCGCAAGCATTTATTCTTGGAGACAATCCAAACGAAACCGCTGTAGAATTCACCTTTTTATATTTTGTTACTTTTAATAACTCTCTTAATCCAACGTTTTTTGTTTGATTCAATAGTAGCAATCCCAATTTTGAAATTACTCTATTTTCATCAACTAATGGTACAATGTCTGAAATTGTACCTAAGCACGCTATATCAAGATATTTTAAATTTTCATTTTCATTTATTTTTAGTTCTTGGCTAAGTGCTTGAGTCAATTTAAAACTAACTCCGCAACCAGCAAGTTCTCTAAATTTATATTTGCTATCTTTTCTTTTGCAATCAACAACCGCAACTGCATTTGGAATATCCTCTCCAGGTTCGTGATGGTCTGTAATAATTATATCAATGTTTTTTTGTTTTGCATATTCAACTTCATCAATAGAAGTAATTCCGCAATCAACAGTAATTATTAAATTGTAGCCCTCTTTTGCAATGGTATCAATCGCATTTTTATTTAAGCCATATCCCTCATCAATTCTATTTGGAATATATACTCCAACATCAACATTTCTGTCTTTCATAAATCTTTTAAAAATAGTTATGCTTGTAATACCATCAACATCATAATCACCATAAACTAGAATTTTTTGTTTTTTATCAATTGCCTCTATTATTCTATCTACTGCTTTTCTCATATCAGGCATTTCAAACGGATCATGAAAACAGTGCCTAGTTGGATTTAAAAAAATATCAATGTCCTTATCATTTGTAATTTCTTTACTTGCTAAGATTTCAGCGACTAAATGAGAAACATTATGTTTTTTAATGATACTTTCAATTTTTGCTTCATCATTATTTAATTCATTTACTATTGTCCATTTTTTGTTCATTAAATACTCCAAAATTTAAGAAATGTTTTACTTTGCTTTTAAATTATCATTTCAATCTTTCTTTTTAAAAATTTTTTAAGTAATTTTCTAATAATTATTCATTTTTTTATAGTATATAAAAAAATATTGCCATAGTAAAGAAACTTTCTTATGGCAATACTATTTTTATTTAGATACTTTTACATTTACAAAGCTTCCTGGATATCTATAATATGTTTGTCCGTTATATTTAATTCCCTCTGGATAATATATCGTTCTAGATTTAGCATTAATTATATAATATTCTCCAGATGTTATTGTTGATGATGAAGACACGTTGTAATTTTCACCATATTGCAAATTACCCAAACTTAAATTATAATTGCTTAGTTTTTTATTTAAATTTACTGCATCAATTACATAATATAAATCTCCATCATTTGGATTTTTTACATTCACACCATCTTGGCTATTGTTCAAAAATGTTAAATCGCCAGAAAACTTTGGTCCGATATAACCATCAGTTGTAGAAAAGTCTACATTTAAATCATAAACCTGTGAAACAGATTCTACTAATTTTGTTATATCATTGCAAAAATCCTCATAGTTTTGCCTTGATGAAATATTAGAAACGTTAACAATTACTGGTACACTTAGTAGTGACAAAACAACAATTGTTATTATCAATACAGATAATGTAATTCCTTTTTCATCTTTAATCTTTTGCATTTTTTAATCCTTTACTATTTTATTTTCTTGTGCATTCACATCTTTGTTGAAATTGTTAATATCAAAAGTTACTATTCTGCTGTTTGCTCCTTGTTGACCATTTTTAATTTTATATTGTTCATTTATATGTGCTGACTTTTCATCTGATGTTTTTTCATTATTAGAGTCCTTTGAATTTGGCTCTTTGTTTTGTATTGCATCTCTTGAAGATTTTTCAATATTTTCTTTATTTGATTCTTTATCTTGTGATGACTTTCCATCTTCCGAGTTTTCTTTATTTTCAAGGTTTTTAGCTTCTTTTAATCCTTGTTCAAGGTATTTTCTTTCTTGTTCACTAAGAGTACCTCTCTCATCTGCAAGGATATCTTTTTCATCTTCAACATCAGCAGTACCGAGTCTCTTCCATAATTCAGTTATTCCTATATTATTCATAATACTTATCCCACTTATATACATTTTTTCTCCTGGAAAAATAATTTTTTACTTTATTATTTTTTATTCTAGGTTAATATAGAACTATTATAACATTTTTTGTCAAGCAATGCAATAAAAAAGTGCTTATTTATTTGAGTTTTTTATAATTCTATAATATCTTCCGGATTTACTGTAACATTATTTCTTCTTATTTCAAAATGCAAATGTGGTCCAGTAGACTTTCCTGTCGAACCAACCTCCGCAATTTTTTGTCCTTGTGTTACTTTTTCTCCCTCATTTACAAGTATTTTGCTGCAATGAGCATATAATGTAGAAACTTCACCATTTGTAATTTTCACATGATTGCCATAGTCTCCTTCTGTTGATACAAGTGTAACTTCTCCATCCATTGCCGAAAAAATTGCAGTACCAGTATCAGCAGCAATATCAACACCCTCATGGTGTGCAGAAACAATTTCCGTTGGAGTTCTGTTTCCATATCTCGATGAAATCACACCATTTTCAAGAGGCTTTTTGATACTAACTGTTTTCTTGATGTAACTAACATCATCAAGTTCTTCAGTGCTAGCAGTTGTCCCATCATTTCCACCACCAACATTGTTTTTATTTGCATCTTGCTCTTTGTTGTCTTTTGAAATTTCATTTGCGTTATAATTTGCGTTATTGTCGTTTGTGTTTTCATTATTGTCTCCGATTTCAATTAAATTATTATTTGTGTAATTGTTTGTTTGACCATTTTTACTCTGTTTCTCTTGTGAAATCAAATTTCTCACAGTAGAATTTATGGTATTATACACGCTTACAAAATCAGTATCATTCTGCATATATGGTTTGATTTTGTCAAATGCAAAAAGATTATTCATGTCAGAAAAATAAACAACTCCAAAAATACAAATACTAGAAATCACTTGAATAAAAAATTTAGTAAACCTTGAAATATGCTTTGGTTCTATGATGCCATTTGTTTTGTGATCTCTATTTGATTCATTGTTTTTTCTCCTAAGTGATATCTCATATGCTTTCATTATTTTTTCATCATCTGTCATAGGCACGCTCCTTGTCTTTTTAAGATTATATGTTTGTCAAAATGAACTTATGAATTTTAATTTAGATGCTTTCAAAGTACATAAAAAAGAAGCCTTTGAAAGGCTCCTTTTTTACAAATTAAATAGCTATTTAGTTTATATCATCTATAATGATATTTTAACATCTGGGTCGTCATCATCTTGTTCTTTTTGAACATTGTCTGCTCTCTTCTCAAGATAAAGTCCCTTATCATGATATACAATATCTGATGTCCAAAAATCATGTACCTCTTTAAAAACTTTTTGTTGATGAGGAGTTAATTCAACGACAACAGGTTGTAACCAAAAGCTTTTAAAGCTGCTCCAAAAACTTGGTTTCTTCTCAACTAAAGCATAGTTATTTTGTTCGTTATCTTCCATTTTTCTTCCTCCTTTTAAATAGAGTTTTAACCTTTGTATTGCTATTTACATTTAAAATATACTACATTGAACACATTATTACAATTAAAATTCAGTTACATTATGATTACATTTATGTTACATTCTCCTATACGTTCCTTAGATCAAATTTTGGTACGAACTCTTCCTCGTGCTTTCCCAAATCCTGCATGTAGCCATTTTCAAAACCTAGTTCGTACATATATTCCTCAACTTCTTTGTATTCCTTCAAATTTATCTTTCTATTTATCTCTGGAAAATCTTTGGCATTATATGTTGGAAAATATTGAGCCATTACACTAATATAAACATCTTTAGGTAAATTTTCGCTGATCCATTTCAAAATATGTTTTGAATTTTGTACATGATTTGGAAGAATCAAATGTCTAATAATCATTCCCTTTTTCATAATGCCATTCTCATCAAATTCGTTTTGCTGAACTTGGCTTTGCATCTCCAAAATAACCTTTGTAGCATTCTCAAAATAATGTGGAGCCTTTGAATATTTTATTGCAATCTCATCAGAAAAATATTTTAAGTCGGGCAAATAAATATCCACATATCCGCTTCAAAAGTTTAATAGTTTCCACATTTTCATAACTATTTGTGTTATATACAATTGGAATTTTCAATCCATTTTTTCTAGCAATTTTAATAGCTTCAATTATTTGAAAAACATACATCGTAGGTGTAACCAGATTAATATTGTTAACATTTCTATCCTGTTGCTCCAAGAAAATTTCAGCAAGTCTTTCAGTAGTTATCTCTTTGCCCTTTTCCTCTTGACTTATTTCATGATTTTGGCAAAAAACACAATTCAAATTGCAATTGCTAAAGAACACCGTACCAGAGCCATTTTTTCCACTTATACAAGGTTCCTCAAAATAATGTGTAGAAACAAGAGCAATTTTAATTTTATCATCACATTTGCAATAGCCTTTTTTCCCGGCAAGTCTATTTACTTTACAATCTCTTGGACAAATTTCACAGCAGTCAAGCATAATTTTATTTCCTTTCCATTTATTTTATTTATATTTTGGGGCTAATTTTATAATAGCTCTAGTCATATCATTTTTTTATTTTCACTTGTTGATTTTTTTAATATTATATTATACAATAGCATTTGTCAAATAAAAAAGAGGTAAACGAATGAAATTATTAGATAATGGAATATTTGAAGAAAATTATAAAACAAGTTTCTCACAAAACGGAATACATGGTGAATTGACAAATAAATCATTTTTGTCATTGTTTGAAAACTTAGCAGGAGCACACTCTGCATATTGCCATTTCACGTTTTCAGACTTGGAAAAAGACCACTTATCATGGGTAATTTTAAGTTGGAAACTACGTGTATACAAAAGGCCAAAAGCAGATCAAGACATATTGGTTCAAACTTGGGGCAGATTTTCAAACAAAGTATTCGTTTTAAGGGATTTCAAGGTATTAGATAAAGAAGGAAACGTACTAGCAATAGCCTCATCAAAATGGTGTTTAGTCGACTCAGTACAAGGTAGAATTGCCAAAATGCCAGATAATTTGGCAGAAATATATTACAAATTTTACGATGAATCTGTTTTTGGAATTACAGACTTACCACGTTTGCAAGTTCCAGAAACAAAAGCAATTTCTTCAGATACATACAAAATAAGAAGATTCGATTTGGATTTAAACAAACATGTACACAATTTGAACTACTTAAACTTCGCTTATGAAGTTTTGCCATTAGATGTTTTTATTGCTCCAGAATTAAACAATGTAGAAATTTCATACAAAAAAGAAATAAAATATGGAGAAACAATCAAATCTTCACTATACATCGTTGATGGAAAGTATGTAATTGTAATAAGAAACGAAGATGAAAGTTTAATTCATGCAATAATTACATTGGAATAGGTTGATTTTATTAAATAAGAAATTTTTATTAAATCAATTTATAATTCAAAAAATAATTCATCAAGTGAAAATATAAAAGCAATTCAAAAAATAATTTGAAAATTATGTTCAAAATTCTTGATTTTTGAATATAATTATGGTATAGTAATTATTGTCATTTGTGAGTTGCCAACTGTATTCGGGGTGTAGCGCAGTTGGTAGCGCGCGTGGTTTGGGACCATGAGGTCACAGGTTCGATCCCTGCCACCCCGACCAATAAAGGTAGCTCGCAGTAACATTATAATAGAACATAGCGACTTTTGAGGGCTTTTGCCCTCTCTTTTTTTTATAGAAATAAAATATATAAATTTGTAATATAAAAATAAGTATAACATTTTATTAGAGAGGAAGGTAAAATGAGAAAGAAATTAATATCCCAAACATATTTAAGAGATGTAAAAAAGTATAGAATTATTTTTGATTTTTGCAATGAAAATTTCTATTTATGTGTAAAAAAAATAATAAAGGCAAAGCCATTTATCATAGAAAATGGATTGTGCTTAATTGATGATAATTATTATATTGTTGAAATTATTCCTAAGAATGAAAAATATGCAATGAGAATCTTCATTAATGATAAAAAAGAAATCCTTGAATATTATTTTGATATTTCCTTAGGAAATGGAATTGATAAAGAAACTGGAATTCCATATTATGACGATTTATTCACAGATGTTATAATACAAAAAGATGGAAAAATAGAAATTCTTGATGAAAATGAATTAGCTGAAGCTTTAAATAAAGGTGAAATATCTAATGACGATTTTAATTTAGCAAATGAAACAACAAAAAATCTAGTTAAAAGTATCAAAGAAAATAGCAATCAATATATGAAAATTGAATTAAACAAATATTTAAATATGCTAGATTAAAATTTAAATTTTGTATTTCATCTGGTCTATAAAATTTATAAAGTGGGCATAAATAATTAAAACTTTTTTAACTATTTGTGTCCACCTTATTTTGTATTATTTTTAGTTTCTTTTAATTCCAACAAATGAAATAATTGCAATTATCATTGATCCTAAAATAGCATAAAATAACGATCTAGTATTTTCTCCAGTTTTTGGTATTGAGGTATTTGCTGTAGAAGTATTTATGGATGTTTGAATATAATTTATAGTATTTTTTTCTGTATCCTTATTTAAATTTGAATTTATTTTGCTATTATTACTATTAGCAATCGTTTTATTATTTTTATTCTTAGTGTTGTCACTATAAGAATTGTTCATTTCATTATCTTTATTATTAGTACTGTCGCTATCATTTGCTTTACTATTATTGTTTGTTTCTTTATTATCTATTTTATTATAAGATTCATCGTTATTTTCTTTAGAAATTTCTTCATTATTGTTTTCAGTACTTGATTCTTTATCATCAATGTTGCTAGTATTATTAGAATTATTTGTATCGTCATTATTGTTTTTTTCACTATTTTCAGATGTATTAGTATTAGTGTTACTATCACTTTCATTATTATTGCTATTACTATTATTGTTGTCATTATCGCCAGTAGCATTTGAATTATTGCTATTGTTATTTTCATTTTTATTAGTTTCATTGTTGCTTTTATTATTGTCGCTATTGCTATTATTGTTGTCAGTGTTGCTAGAAGTATTATTATCACTTTTATTTTCGCTATTGTTAGAGTCATTGTTACCACTATTGGTATTTTCTGCCACTTTGTCCGTATCATAATAAAATTTATTCGTAGGAAATTCTTGTATTAATTGTTCTTTGTCATAATCTATCAATTGCTTTTTCTGCGAATGATCAAAATAATATCCAAAAGGAATGTCTTTACTATTGTAAAATACATTATTTTTTATTTGTGGCAACGAATCCTTAGTTCCTGCATATATCGAAATTACCTTGTCAGACGCAGTGTCGAACAAATTATTTTCAATAATTAGCTCGCCTACTACCTTACTTGTATATAGTCTGCCAATATATGTTCTAATAAATGTTGAAGTGTTTTTATCAGGTCTTGTTTCACATATACCTTTTCCAGAATTTTTCAATATATTATTTTTTATGTAAAAATTATTTATGTATGTATTTTGTTGTTCTGTTTCATCAGAAGATATTGAATAAATCCAATACTCTATATTCCAATTGCAGTACTCAACTACATTATTTTGAAATACTGCTTTTTCTATTTTAGCCGTGTGCATTGCTTCATATTGCCATGATATTCCAGAATCATATACTTGGTAAATATAATTGTTATCAACCGTAAAACCATCTTCAACTTTGTAGCCATTAGTTTCTTTTACTTCGCCATATATATCAACTGCATTTCCGTATCGAATTGGCTCATGAGTTGTACTATCATAAAATAACATACAACCACCAATAAAACCAACTTCACAATTTGTTACCTTGAAATTAGCAATTGTTCTTGCTCCAATTCCAGCACCAGCAAATTTAACAGAAATGTTGTCCACTTGCAAGTTTGTATAATTTCCGCCTGCAATAGCATTCTTACAAATATTAAATTCTATTCTTTTAAATCTGTCCTTTGGATTTTCTGTAGAATATAAATACAACTCTGTGCCTGTATCATTATTATGGTATGCTCTTCCAAAATGGTAAAATTCCAAATCGTTCTTCAATAGTTCTGTTAATTTTATTTGTGACTCATCAACGTCTTTATTAGTTGTTATTTTTTGAGCATATTCAAAACTACCAGATACGTTAGGCATTGTGTTAGGTAAATCATTTTTATCGCTAATAAACCAAATAGCGCCAACATCACTTGTAAATGGATTTTTACCATCAACTGTATATTTCCAAATGTTCTTTTCTACTTCTGTCCACTCGCCATCTTTAGCGCCATCATAAGGAGAACCTAATATTTCTGGCTTGTTTAGTTTTTCATCTCCATAAGAACCAATTAAAATGTCATAATTTTTTACCTCTATATTTCCTCTAAAAGTATCGCCTCTTTTTAATAAAATTGTATCTCCTTTAGAAATAGTGTTATCCGAAAATCCATTATTTATTTTTTGCAATGTTTTCCATGGCTTCTCTTTAGACAATCCATCATTGTCATCATTTCCAGAACTAGAAACATAAAATATCTTTCCAGTTCTATTTGATATATCAGTATTTCCAGTAGAGCGTATGCTCTTAACGGCATTGGTTTCATTAAATGCCTCATCACTTGCAAAAGAAATATTTGAAGTCAGCAAAAGAATGATGCATAAAAAGAATGCAACTAAAAGAACATATTTAATTTGATTACGATTAAAAAACTTTTGCATAGGTCTATTCACTCTTTCTCTAAATTTCTCTCTTAATTTTTTCATTTCTTGATTTTGTTTTTTGATCTTTTTACTTTGAACATTGTATTGTTTATAATTCTGCTTCTATTTTATCACAAAATTAGCAAAAAATAAACTCCTATAGGCATTTATTTTAAGTTTTAATTGCTGTATAACATTTAAGTATTTTATATATAAAAGCCTTAAAAAATTATACATATTTTAAAGACATGTATAAAAAATTCAAAAAATTATACATATTTATTGAAAATGTATAAAAAATAAAGTATAATATACACATAAGGAGAAATTGATATGTCTGAAAAATTAAAAAAATTAGAATTAGATAAAAATTATAATACCACAAAAATACTTGAAGAATTAACAAAGTCAAGTAGAGCACTTGCAGAATTAAAGGGATTTGCAAGAACAATTCCTAATCAACATATTTTAATAAATGCAGTAACAATAAATGAAGCAAAAGATAGTAGCGAAATTGAAAATATTGTTACAACACATGATGATATATACAAAGTGTTAACTGAAAGTGGCTTTAAATCTGAGAGTGCAAAAGAGGTTGTTGATTATAGAAGTGCAATATGGACAGGATATGAACTTGTAAAAGAAAAAGGAATGATTACAACAAATATTCTAGAAAAAATTCAAGCAAAAATTGAGCAAAATAATGCCGGTATTAGAAAACTTCCCGGCACAGAATTAAAAAATTCTTTAACAGGAGAAACAATTTATACTCCCCCACAGAATGAAAATGATATTAGAGATTATCTAAAAAATTTAGAGGAATATATCAATATTGATAATGATATTGACCCATTAATTAAAGTAGCAATTATTCACTATCAATTTGAGTCTATTCATCCATTTTATGATGGAAATGGCAGAACAGGCAGAATATTAAATATTATTTATCTAGTTTTGGAAGGTTTATTGGATAGTCCAATATTATATTTAAGTAAATATATAAATCAAAATAAACAAGAATACTATAAATTATTTACAGAAGTTAGAAAAACTGGAAATTTTGAAAATTGGATTTTATATATATTAAAGGGAATTGAAATAACATCAAGAGAAACAATTGAATTAATAAAAAACATTCAACTAGAAATGGAAAACTATAAAGAAGATATGTTGTCAAAAGTTCCAAAGATTTATTCTAATGAATTATTAGAAAGCTTATTTTATGAAGTATATACAAAAAATGCATATGTTCAAAAAGCTTGCAATGTATCTAGATTAACAGCAACATCTTATTTAAATCAACTAGAAGAAGCCGGATTATTATCTTCTGAAAAAATAGGAAGAGAAAGAATATATAAAAACGAAAGACTAATAAAGGTTTTGAAATAAAAAATAAATTTGAAAAAAAATATAACAAATATGTAAATTATGATTACAAGGCACAAATCCAATATTATTTTAATTATCTGGACTATTTCAATTTAAAAGAAAATAATAAGACTTTTAATTTTATTGCAAATTCAGAAAAAAGAACAGTAGAAATATCAAAAACATAGAGAATTTTGAAAATGGTTCTCTATGTTTTCTAATAAAAAACACAAATTCAAAAAGCAATTCATACTTTTCTCATTTATTTACTATCTAAAATAACACAACTCTAAAACATTCTGTTAAAGTTTTAGTAATTCCTTTATGTTTCATTACTATCTAAAATAACACAACTCTAAAACCAAAGCGCGTCAGCTGTAAGACCAGTGTTCAGTTTCATTACTATCTAAAATAACACAACTCTAAAACCGACATTGTTGTTCCCGTTGAACTGAAATAGTTTCATTACTATCTAAAATAACACAACTCTAAAACGTAATTATAGCGTTAATCATAATAAA
>CAYWAH010000009.1:0-29140 GCA_964456505.1 uncultured Clostridium sp.
ATAATTAAAAAATAATTTTAATATTTTTTATGACATTTTTAAAAGTTATTGACAGAGAAAAAAGTATTTTTTCTAATTCTATTAATTTATCATACAATCAGCAAAAATTGCATATCCCACTTCTGGTTTATTTAAAAGAACATTAGTTACTGCTCCAACAAATTTTCCATTTTGAATAATTGGAGAACCACTCATTCCTTGTATTATTCCACCTGTCTTTTCGAGTAAATCTTTATCTGTAATTTCAATTAACATATTTTTATTATCTGAAGAATTATTATAAAATATTTTCTTTATCTCTATTTCATATCCTTTTGCTTCGTCATTATCTAAACTACAATATACAGTTGCTTTTCCTTTCTTTACTTCTTTTCGTTGAGCAACTTCCACTTCTGGTAATTTTACTTTATTGATATAATTAATATTTGTTACTTCTCCATATATTCCTTTATTGTTATTTTGAATGACTTTTCCTATACTAATTCCATCATCAATAATTCCTCTAATAGTTCCCGCTTCGCCTTTTTTGCCCTTAGATATAGATATTACTTTGCTTGTAACAATTTCTCCATTTGATATTTTAAGTAAATTTCCTGTATCAATATCTTGTATTCCATGGCCTAATGCTGCAAATTGTTTTTTATTTTCATCATAATATGTTAATGTTCCTAGTCCAGCAGCAGCATCCCTAACCCATAAGCCTAGCATATAGTTATTATCTTTTGTCTTAATTGGATTTATTGTTGTATATAATTCTTCATTATCTCTTTGAAATTTAATAGATATTTCTTTTCCTTTAGATTCATTTACAATTTCAATTAATTCTTTTGTATTTGATATTTCTTTTCCATTTATGCTTTTTATCATATCCCCTTCTTTAATGTTTTTTCCTTCATAAGGTTTTATTGATTCTCCACTATCTGATTTTATTTCGCTCATTCCAACAACAAGCACACCATTAGTGTACAATTTTAAACCAATTGTTCTGCCTATTGGACATACATAATGTTTTACATTAGAATTCACTTCTTCTGTTTGTTTATTTGCAAATGAGAAATTATAAAAATATGAAATTATTCCCGCACTTAAAATAAATATAATAAACAATATAAAAATAATTTTATTCTTCATAACTAAATTCCATAAAAAAAGATTATAATATTTGATATTATAACCTTTTTTATAAACATTATTTAATTATCGATAATTTATTTTCCGTTTACATTTACAATTCCTGAATGTTGTGCTGCAATATTATAAGTATTGTTTCCTGTAACTTGATAGAAGAAGTTTCTCAATATTTGAGCAATTGTTTTGTTTGTGTTCTTTACTGTTGCAGTAACTATGTCTCCTTCTTTTAAATTATATGTTCCATTATTTTTCATTTGTTCCATTATTTGAGAATTATATTCTGTATAATATTCAGTTTCACCAACTTTAGAACTTGATGCTTGTTGTGTTTTCTTTCTTGAGTTTGCATCTAGTACTTCTACTTGTAGGTCAACATCAAATGAATTTCCTGTTTGTGCAAGAGTACTTAAAAAATTATCATATTTGTCTTGTGTTATTTTTCCTGTTGATCTAATATCATCTACAAATTCTGTTGTAGCAGTTTGAACTGCTTGTTGTGAAATATCATCTCCTCTATCTGCAGTTGACATTAGTGGGAATATGAACATTAAAATAGCAGCTAAAAATATGGCTATTATAGACATTACTGTATTATCCATTATTATCTTCCTCCATTAAAAATGGTTTATTAATATGTAAATATTATAGCATACATTTATATTAATTTCAATTATTTTCAATTATTTTCAATTATTTTCAGTTATTTTAATTACTATTTATTTCTAATATAAATATATTGAATGATTTTTTTCTGTGTTGTATTTTCATCCATTATTGATTCACCATTATTAAATGTTATTTCTGAATCAGTTGTATTTGTTTCCTTATATTTCTTAGCAGTTGATTGATCTGATGTTTCATCATTACCACTATTATAAACAGCATCGTAATTGTATGTGCCAATTCTCTCAATAAATTTGGCTTCTGAGCCTTCAGTACTTGTAAGTACTGGCATTTGTTCTGCTCCTGTTCCAAAGCATAAAAATTTTAATTTATATCCTCTTGATACCTGTTGATTATTTTGATTTATTATATTTATATTTTCATTTTTAGTACCACCATATGTTGTTAAAGGTACTGTTCTAATAAAGTTTTTATTTATATAGCAACCACTACCATTAGGGTCTAAGGTTGCAGTTCCATCATTGTTTCCACTATAAGTAAGCATATTATTATTAACAAAAGCATCTATGAATACTTTATCGCTCCATTGGTCTTGGCTCCAAGGTTCTTCCCTCGTTTGTTCATCATTGATATCAAATCCATAAATAGATCTTGTTGAATCATTTATTCTTAATTTTGATTTTTCTAAGTTTGCTTCTTTTACATTTAACTCACGATTTATTTCTAATTTTGATAAAGCATCTGTTTGATATAAAGTAACTTTTCTTATATCACTTAGTGATTTTGTTTTTTCATCATAGTTTCCTGTATAGAAAAGTATTGTAGTTTGATTTGTATAATATGTATATAGACTAGTAATTACAGTTTCAGGTCCGACTTCTCTTTGAGAATAATATTTAATCCCATCAGTTGAATCGGCATCGTAGTCATAATAAGTTTTTCTATCTGAATATTCCATAATGTGCTCTGAAGAAGCCCTAGCCTTTGAAAATGCCATAATAGCAAGGCTTAGTGCTCCAACAAATATTAAAATAGCCGCTGCCATTTTTAATGCTTCACTTAAATTATCGTCCATATTTAAACATGATGTTAGCCACAAATGTAGCTAACATCTTCCCTTCAAAAAATTGTTTCAATTATTTATTATTTTATTATTTGTGAGAATTAATTTTGAATAATTGTTATTACTCTTAAAAATCCAGTTTTATAATATGCAGCATCGTCGCTTCCAAGGTTTGCTCCCTCACTTTGTGGGACTTCTTTATCAGTTGTTTTTTCATTTGCAACATTAATATTGTATGTATATTTACTATATACCTTTTTTGAAATTTCAGTTGAAGTCATTAAACTTCCAGCTTGACTTGCACCCTCTTGAAATACTAAACCTATATATTTTTGTTCATCTGCATCAGTACTTGTAATATTATTTGATTTTACTGTTGAACAAAGTGCCTTTACATCAGCTGCTGAACGTTTATCTCCAAAGTATGCTGTAAATTGGCTATTTTGTGCCATTGCCTCTTGTGAGTTTAAGTTAGCCTTACTTACTGTACCAGAAGCTTGGTTGTAAATAAATACACCTAAACCTATAATTAAAATTGAAATTAATATTGCACCTGCTATAATTAATGCTTTTGATGCGTTTTCCATAATTTTTCCTCCCTTGTAAATAAAAATATTATTTATAAAATAAAAAATAATAACTAATTAAACTTCTTCAAAGAACATATATTTTACGTACTTTGTTTTTTTATGATAATCTATTTTTGTACATTTGAATTTATAATTGCCATATACTTTAATAAAATTACGTATATCATAATTAAAAATTTTTTCAGCTTTAACGACTTTATCAGTATCTTTAAATTTAATTTCGATATTAATGCTATTTGTTCCATTATCAAGGAAAATACCATCACTATCTTTTTCAACATTGTTGTTTAAATTTTGATCCATTACCTTATTAATAATTGAAGCAAAATTTGTACCAGTTATCTCTGTATCTAATAATGCTGTATATTCATTATTATTGGCAATTATATTATTTTTTGATATTTTATTCTGACTATAAGTATAACAATAAATTCCAATAAATGCAATAATTAAAACTAAAAAAATCGTAATTTTTTTCATATTATTTTATCCTATATTATTATTGATTTTCATCTAAATTAGTAAATAACTCTTTGTTTAATACATCATATGGTGCTGATGAACTTTTATTAGCTATTGTAAATGCAATTCCATTAACCATACCTTCAGAATTTGTATTAAAATCTGCACCATTTTTATATATAATATTAGAAATATTATACTTTCCAGGTTCATCTAAATTTTTAGTAATTGTAAAATTGCTAACATCACACATAAAAAGTTTTGTATTATTGTCTGATATAAATTGATTAAGTGCTTTTTTAAATACTGTTTTGTCATTGTAAGTACTTGAATTAAGGTTTGCTAGGTAATCACTATAAGATGTTTTTGAACCATCTATTTTTATATGAATGAAAAATTCATTATTAACATCTTCTGAATTATTTGTTAGTTTTCTACTTTCATTGCTTTGTCTTGCATAATTGATCAATCCAGCAATTTCGTCAGCAGTTATATCAATTCTTCCTTGGTATTGGTAAAAATTTTTGTTATATGCTGCAACTTTATCTGTTGCAATTTTGTTATTAACATTTGCAGAAAAGCTACCAAAAATAGTTGTTAATCTTACAAATAGCCCTATTACAAGAACTCCAATTAGTACACCTCCTGCAATTATTAAAGCTTTTGATGCATTTTCCATATTATTCTTTCCTTATAAAAAATTAATTATTTCTTAATATTTCTTCGAAAAACATTCCAATTACATATCCTGTGTTTTGATCATATAACATACCATCACATTGAAAATATCTTGACTTTAAATCATTCCAGTCTTTTTTTCTTTGGTCTTCTTTATTTTTATTATCTGTATCTTCTTTTCCAATTGTAGAATTTATTTGTTCCAAATCATAAAAATTACTTGTATCTGAATCCTTCTTTATTTCTTTGTAATCTTTATTAGATTCTAATTCACTTGAAACTTTTGCCGGATTACTTACATATTTTTTTACAGTATCAACATATGATTCAAAAGTTCCATATTCTCTTATGCCTTTTGTTTTAAAAGAAATATATGCTTTTAAAGGTGTGTATCTATATATGGTATCGCCATATTGATTGTTTGTATTTTCAACTAGGTTAGCTAATGATACAATTTCATATCCTTTAATTACTTTTTTATTATAGGTTTCAAATCTTTTATTATACTCGGTGATTTGCTCAACTTTTTTAGAGCTATCTTTTGTTTCTTGATATGAATTCAAACGAGTAATACCAAAAGTAACTAAGCTAACAACTAGCATCGCAATTAAAATTCCACCCGCCATTGTTAGGGCTTTTGTTGCATTTTCCATACTTATCTTTCCTTTTTACTATTGTAAACTATTCAAAGATTGGAATGAAGACATCATACTTGTCATACCTATGAATACTAATGGTACAATTAAATATCCTACAAACGCTACAACCATTGGTCCAAATCCAATTATAGTACCAATTCTAGCCTTTCTAGAAATTTGTCTTTCATTTGCTTCTTTTCTCTTATCTTGATAATATTCTCTATCTGAATCTAACTCTTCAAAAGCACTTCTAATTGGAACCTTTTCAACAGATGTTTGAAGGCTTTCAATTATTCTTATAAATGGTTCATAAGTAACATCATCTTTCATTTCTTCCAATGCTTCGTATGCACCACTTTCATAGTTATTTAAACATTTTTCGATTGGATCTTTAAAAATACTAGCATATCTTCCAAGCCATTCAAGAATCATTTCAACATCGACTCTCTCTATTTTCATAAGCATCATAATTATTGTTTGGAAAGACATTACTTCATCTTCCATATCCATTTTTCTTAAACGTTTTTGGAACATTAACATTAAATTTGGTGCAACATAGCCTATGTATGCAAAAGCAAATGCTAATAAAACTTCAAACCATTTTAAATATTCTGCATTTATAGTTTGTAATTTTGAGTATATTTTTTGTGCTTCTGATGAAATTTGTTTGTCAGAAAAATCTTTGTATTCTTTTGTACGTCTCATTTCTGCTTCAATATCTTTTGTAGTTGCTTTTGTGTTTCCTCTAAATTTGTCAAGGATAATATTTTGTCTTTTTGTAGTAGCAATTGCTTCTGCTTCTTGCTTTTCAGACATATCTCCAATAAGGTTATAATCACTTGTTGGCTCTGTATATATATAATGTACCTCAACAGCATGTAATGAAAGCATAATAGCCAAAGAAACTATGAATACTACAATAGCTAATCCAACCTTATTAACATACATCCATCTTATTTTTTGATGTGATCCTGCGTCTTTAAGGTCTCTAGTTAATTTTCTGTATTCCTTAGATTTTTGTCCTGGCATTAGCATATCTACAATTCTTTTAACTGGCGCAATCTTATATGCCTTTTCTTGCCATGGGTCTTGGTTATTTTCCATTATTGTTGTTGAGCCATTATCCTTAACTTTTCTAATTAAGATATAGCATATGAAAGTAATAAACATAATTAATATTTGTACAAGCATACCTTTTGATCCATTATAAAATTGCTTTGTAAAACCAAAATTTGATGTTGCCCAATTTTTTAATGGTTCGAGTATAATTGTTGGAACTATTGAAATTATTGATAAACTTTGAAATTTATAATTTAGTTTATCTCTTTTCAAAATTTCAAGTTGCATTTCCTGTGTAATATTTTCAAGGTTCTTTAAATATAATGAAGAACTATTGCTTTCTTTTCTATCACCAAATTCCTGAGTAAGATATGATATTCCTGCAAATTCCTTTAAGTAGTTGTTTGGCGCAATATCATAATATTTTTCAAGTTCTATTTCAGGGTCAGATGAATTTAATATTTTATAAATTTCTTCAGCCTGCCTTGCAACTTCAACATGTTCTGTATCTTGAGCAGTTTGATAAATAGCCTCTCCAACCATGTTACATTCATGATATGAGTGTCTTATTTGTGCAAAAAAGTCTGCTTGTTGTAATAGCAAATCATTATCAAGTTTATTTACCATTCCATCTGTAAAAGAGTCAATAATAAATAACTCAAATATTAAAATTATAAGCATTAACATAATGTTTTTATGTGTTATTAAAATGATTAATATTGTTAGTGGAAAAATTATTAATAATGCTTTTGTAATAATTTCTGCTGATTGCTTTCTTGTAGTAAATTCATCTTCAAGGTTATTTATTTCTGCTCTTCTTCTAACCTTTTCAAGATAATTTTTTAAAAAAGGAGTTCTTAAATATCTAACATATAGTTTTTGATAAAGCACATCAAATGAAAAGCTCTTTTCTTGAGTGCCTTTTCTTAAGTTTTCAATTCTAACTACATCTGCATTTTGGCTTTTTTTCCTTAATATTAAAAATGCAATAACTATGCCTACTAGCATTACTGCAGCAATAGCAATAAAAACAATTAATAATGTACTAGAATTTCCTCCTGATGAGCTTGACATTAAGTGCTTCACCTCCTAACTATTTAATAATATCTCCTCTTTCATTAAGCTTAATTCCCCAGTTGTCAAGTACGAATTTTCTAAAGTTTGCAGAATCTGTATCATCCATATTAACAACCATACCTTTTAAGTTAGCATCAGATATTCTGTTAGTTAATACATATTTTCCATCTTGATATTCAAGAATGTTTCTGCATTGATATAACTCTTTGTTTGTTTCTTTTGTAAAGAATCTTGTTGCGTTATCAGCAAATTTTTCAAATTTGCCTTCCATTGATTTTTGATCTCTTTGACCAAAATCATAATCATTTACATCTTGTACTGGTATACACTCTGTAATTCTTTCAATGTGTCTATCACCATTGAAGTCCTTAACTAAGTGAACATCAAAGTTTAATACTTGTACAACTTGCTCTTCAGCAACTTTTTCGTTGTTGAATGTTCCAGTTCTTAACATTGAGTTACGTAATGCTGTAACCAAATCTGGGAACGTTTTTGCGTGGTGAGTAAATAATGTAAATTTAGAAGCAACTTGGGCTGCTTGAATCATCCAAGATGCTACGGGGTCTGTTGCAACCTCACCGATGATATTAACAGAACCATCTGTCTTTTTCTGAACATCCAAACCTTCCTGTCCAGAAATTGTATCTGTCTCTCTAAATGATAATATGTTACGTGTAGGATAAATTTTTCTCAAGTGCAACTCGAAAGCCATTTCCTGTACACGGATATTCATTGTTTCATAAATATTTTCAATCATAGCCATAAGCATTGTTGTTTTACCACAACCCTGCTCACCAGTAAGTGATGTAATTCTTGCTCCTTTTACCAAGTATGATAATAAAGCAATTGTAACTTCCTTTCCTGGTATTGTTATTAATTGTTCTAGTGTAGCTCTCTTTACATCGAACTTTCTTACGAAGAAAGCCCAGCTCTCACTAAATGTAGGTCTAACAACAACAACACGAGAACCATCTTTCATTTCATTGATTTTATAACCATTTGAATCTGACAATTGTCCTGGGTTATTGTATTTGTAAATATTCTGGCAAACTCTCTTAAGTTCTGATTCAGAACCAAATGATAAGAATGCTAAACGAATAGAAACACCATGGAACATTATCCAAATACTGTCACAAGCTCTTGGAACTTTATGATCCATTACTTCTGAAATGTATCCACTATCTGTTTGTGCTATTTGGCTTAAGAAACTTTCTGGCATTCCAGATACACCACCTGAAATACCATCAATGTTCATATCTCTTACTTCATCTATTGCACTATATCCTTTATATTGTTGATAAATTCTTTGTACAACAACCATAAGTTTATCTTCAAATTTTAATTTAAAGTTTTCTGATTCATATACGTGATCTATATCTTCTGGTGTAATTACATAGCAAGGTTTAGAATCGCCTGATGTATATTTCAAATCTGACAAATGATATTTTTTTATCATTTCACCTAGTGCTTCATATCCATAATCTTTTTGGAACATATAAATCAATATATCAAATTTATCTTGAGCTGTTAAAAGTGATGGAACATCAAATGGAATTGCTCTTGATACGTTTGTTTCATCAACATGATATTCTTTTTGTAAAAGATCAAAAATAAGTTTTTTTACATATTTCTTATCGTTTACATCACCATATGTACACCCTTTTAGGGCTTTCTTTAATTCGTATTTTTTATCTTTTCTTCTTTTTAGTTCTTCTTCTGAAAGGCCTAAATCGAATAAGTTTACTTTTGTTATTTCATCAAGTCTCTTTTTTACGAATTTAATCATGTTATCTAGTGTGTAGGTTTTATCATCAACAACTAATTTTTCGACGCCATCATCAGCTGTTTCTTGGTTTTTAATAATTCTTCTTCTTATTAAAAGCACTGCACCCGCAACAACTGCAACTATTAAAATAACATTAATTAGCATTTTTTGCTCCTTTCACTTTGATTAAACTACATTGCTCCAGTTTCAAAGGCTTTTCTTAAGTAATCTATACTTTCGGTGTCATTTTTTATTTCGTTATAAAAATATCCATCTTTTCCATCATTGAAGTCTAGTTTTTCTATTGACAAAATATAATCTATTATTTTACCTTCTGAGCATTTATCAGCAAACAATATATTGTATGGTACAACAAATGGTATACTTTTTTCTCTTAAGTATCTTCCAATATTCTTAGCTAAATATTTAGATCCTTTGTCATATTTTTCTATTAATAAAATCACATTCTTTTTGTTATAAAAATTGTCTTTTGCTTTTACTTCAGCGAATTGCTTAATTGTCTTCATATTTTGAGATAAACTTACAACTACAATTTCTGATTGATTTAATATTTTTTGTCTTTCTTCTTCTGGAGTATCTTTTGATAAATCTACTAGTAAATAGTCATAAGCTTTATTTGCAAATTCACATATTTGTGAATAGTATGTTGTTGTTTTCAAAAAGTCTTTATAATCTTTTGTTTTGGGTGATTGAAGTAAATCCAATCTTTGATTTAATATCGGTCTTGTAAAATTTTTAATTACATCAACAGTTGCTCTATTGCTTGCAAATACTGCTTGTAAGCCATCTATACCACTTTGAGTAATACTTTCTTCTGATTTACTTCCAAAAACAGTATTAGCAATTGTATTCTTATTTACATCAAAAAAGCATCCTTCAAGTGTATTATCGTTAAAATCTGTTGACATTATTAATGTTCTATAATTATGTGCTATGGACAAACATGTAGCTATTGCGGCAACACTTAAGCTTTGCCCTTTTTCTTTTTTATTTAAATTGACGAATGTAACAATTGCCATTGCTTGTCCTTTCCATTATATTTTTTTATTATATTTTTTTTATTATGTTTTTTATTTTTGATTGTTCAATTATTCCTTCTGCAATAAGTGCAACTAGATACTCTAAGCTTCCTTTAAAAGTATCTGAATAATGTTTGAATCTTATCTCATTTAATAATTGATTTTCCAAAGTAACTTTTCTGTCTTCTGTAATATCAACAAAATCAACAGTATAGTCTGTAAGTTGAATAGGATAATTTCTTATTAAATTATTAAAATATTCAATTTGATTATCTTCAAGGTCAGAAGTAAATGCTACTCTTGTTGCGACAATAGGTCTATTTATTCTTTGAATATTTTCAAGCGTTCTTTTTAATTCTGCTTGGTCATATGATGTTGTCAAAAATATCTTTTGCATTTCAGGTATTCCAAAAGATAATGTTGTTTGAAAATTATCTGAATCAACAATGATAAAATCATAAGGTAATTCTGTAACGCCTAAATATTGCATTATCTGATTCAAATTCATAAATCCCACTGCAACATCTATACCTAAATAGTCTGAAATATATGTATAAGATCTTCCACCACTTACGTTTGGCACTACATAGCGCATTGTTTGCATCATTGTAGCATCAACTATTAAAACTTTTTGGTAAAGTTCTGTCAATGTTTTGCCAACCGCAAGAAGTAGATCTTTTTTTTCATATGAACCAATAAATCCTGATATGTTCATTTTTATCCTTTCAAAATTATTCTGTAACTGCTTCTAAGAATTGTTGTCTTTCTGAAGTAGCAGTAGATTCTTCTGCTTGTGTTCCTGAAGTAACTGATGATTTTTGAGTTGTTTCTTCAACTTTATTAATTGAATCTTGAATTTTTTGTCTATTTTCTCCGTAATTTGTTTGATACTTAGCAAGTAATGAATTCTTAGCAACATCCAATATATTTGGATCACTATTAATTAAACGAATTGTGTCTGCTGATGGTGCATATGTTTCTGTTGCTGTTTCTTGTAATCCTGGGTCTGTATATTTTGTTGCATATAATTTTGCACCACTCATTTTATATGTATCAATTATTGCTGATGACATCATAAGTGTTTCTTCTTCGCTTAATTTCATTTTAATTGTTGTAGGTGATTTTCCATCAGATAAGCTTGGAATCTCAACTATTTTTTTAGAAACTACTATATAGTCTTCACCACTTGGCAATCTTAATCTTACATCTATTGTTTCATTTTCAGTTAAATCTACTGGAAGAACAATTACGTTATATTCTTGCCATCTTAAATCATTTGATACAGATTCACCTGCGGTTGTTACCATATCGCCAGTTAAAATTGTATTCTTTGGCAAGTCGATTTTTGCTGTGTAAACAGTATCTGATAAAGTAACTGAAATATTACTTATAACAATTGGAACTGTTGTTTCACGATTTTGAATTGTAACAATAGCAAAGTAACTATCGCTTCCCTCTTGAATTGATTTTGAATTTTGTGTAATTGAGACTTTTGTACCATTTATATATGTATATAAGTTACCATCATCATCTTCATATATTCTTAGATTTTGGCCTAATTCATATAAGTCATTTATTGTACCTATTTTATAATAGTATCCACCATTATCATCAAATAATTGATGTTCTCCTTCATCAACATCTGATGTAGCAGCATTATCTTCTTTTTGAATATGTAAATAGTGTTTTCCATCATCACCTAAAGTAATTCTATTTCCACTAGCATCAAATTGATCTGTTGTTAAATCAGTAAGAGTTTTTGCATATCCAGCTGGTACTGCTTCTTTATCAACTTTTAGTGATACTATATCTCCTGCCGAAATTATTTCGCCAGATTTTTTCTCTGTTTTTAGTACTTGTACAGAGACTTGATTATCTAGTCTTTGCTTTTCTTGTCCTTTCATTTGAAATATTAAAACGCCTAAGCCAACACATATTAGTGCTCCTATAATTCCGGCTAAAAATAAGCCTTTTCTAAATGATGAACGAGCTTTTTGTTCCAATGGATTTAAAGTTGCCATACCTATTCCTCCTAAAATATCAATATCGTATTAATAATATATTAAATATGCTTATAATTCAATATTTGAGTTTAATATTACTATAATTTAATATTCTTGTAATTTTGTTGTAATATTTTGCTCTAATTTGCTTGAAACTCTTTATTTTTTCAAGTTTCTGTGCTATAATATAATTATCTTAAAGAGAGAAAGTTGGAGGAAAAAATTATGGTATGGTTTTTAGCCGTTGTTTTAGCACTTATTGTTATATTTGCTGCAATGAGTATTAAAATAGTAAGACAATCCGAAGTATATATAGTTGAAAGATTAGGTAAATTTCATAAAGTTGCTGATGCTGGTTTAACAATAATTATTCCGTTCATTGACCACGTTAGAAGTATTGTAAGTTTGAAGCAACAAACATTGGATATTGCGCCTCAACAAGTTATTACAAAAGATAATGTTACAATCACAATAAATACAGTTGTATTTTATAGAGTTGTTGATCCTGCAAAAGCAGTTTATGAAATTCAAAATTTAAAAAAAGGTATTGAATATTTATCAGTTACAACAATGAGAGATCTAGTTGGTAAAATGGACTTAGATGCAACATTTAGTTCAAGAGATGCTATTAATGATAAATTAAGAGCTATACTTGATGAATCAACCACAAGATGGGGTTGTGATATTGATAGAGTTGAAGTTCAAGATATTATTCCACCTGCAGATGTTAGAGATGCGATGGAAAAACAAATGAACGCAGAAAGAAATAAAAGAGCTGCTATTTTACAAGCAGAAGGTGAAAGACAAGCAGCAGTATTAAAAGCACAAGGTGAAAAAGATGCTGCAATTCTTAGAGCAGATGCAGAAAGAGAAGCTGAAATTAGAAAAGCTGCTGGTCATGCTGAAGCAATTAGAAAAGTTGCAGATGCAAAAGCAGAAGAAGTTAAAATGGTGTATGGTGCTATGATGAAAGCAAATCCAAATGAAAAGGTTGTACAATTAAAATCGTTGGAAACATTAAATGATGTAGCACATGGTGAAGCAAATAAAGTTTTCATTCCTTTTGAAGCAACTTCTACTTTAGCAAGTTTAGGTGCAATGACAGAAATGCAAAACAAGGAAAAGAAAATTGAAGAAACAAAATAGTTTATTATAGATTTATAGTTTTAAAAATTTCACATTCCTTTTATATAAAAAAGAAATACTTTTATAAAAGTATTTCTTTTTTTATTTATATGAATTGTATTTTAAATTTTTAATATTTAAAAAATAAGGATTGCATGTGGAATATAAGTATTCATTAAAGTATTTTATTGCATATATTCTTTTAGTTTTTTGCTTCTTGAAGGATGACGTAATTTTCTTAGAGCTTTAGCCTCTATCTGTCTGATTCTTTCACGAGTAACATTAAATTGTTTTCCTACTTCTTCAAGCGTTCTAGACTTTCCATCATCTAAGCCGAATCTTAATCTTAATACTTTTGCTTCTCTAGGAGTTAATGTTTTCATTACCTCATTTAATTGCTCTTTAAGCATTGTATATGATGCAGCATCTTGTGGTGATGGAGAATCATCATCTTGTATAAAGTCTCCTAAATGGCTATCATTTTCTTCGCCAATTGGAGTTTCAAGTGATACTGGATCTTGTGCAATTTTTTGAATTTCAAGAACCTTTTCAACTGGAATTTCCATTTCTTCAGCAATTTCTTCCGGTGTTGGTTCTCTACCATTTACTTGTAACAAGTGTCTTGATGTACGAAGTAATTTATTAATTGTTTCTACCATATGAACTGGTATTCTTATTGTTCTAGCTTGATCTGCTATAGCACGTGTAATTGCCTGTCTAATCCACCATGTAGCATATGTTGAAAATTTATATCCTTTTGTATAATCAAATTTTTCAACTGCTTTGATTAATCCCATGTTACCCTCTTGAATTAAATCTAAGAATAGCATTCCTCTTCCAACGTATTTTTTAGCAATACTTACAACTAATCTCAAGTTTGATTCAGTAAGTTTTTTCTTTGCCTCTTCATCTCCATTAAGAATTCTCTTTGCTAATTCAAGCTCTTCATCATAAGTAAGTAAAGGAATTTTTCCTATTTCTCTTAAATACATTCTTACAGGGTCATCAATTTTAACACCTTCCATGTTGCTAACATCAAGATCTTCGACAGATACCTCTTCAATATCTTCTAAATCTTCTGTATCTGGTTCAATGTCTTCATCATCGTCATCATTAGAAATTGCAATTCCATTTTGATTCATAAAAGCAAAACAAGTATCCATTTCCTCGGCTGAAGCTTCCCCTAAATATTCAGCAATATCCCCATATGTTACTTGACCTTTTCTTTTAGCCAATGCCATTAATTTTTTTACCTTTGCTTCAAGTTCAGGGCTCATATTAAATTCTTTTTGATCTTTATCTACTTTTTTGTCTGCACTTGTTTTTTCAACTGAATCTGTATTTGCTTTTGGCTTTTCTTCTTTTTGTTCTTCGATTTTCTTTGAAGATTTTTTTTCTGACTTAGTTGAATTTTTTTTGCTTTTTTCTGTTTCAGCGTTTTTTATTTTATTCTTTTCTTCAACTTTCTTTTCATTTTTTTCTTTTTTAGTTGCTTTATTTAGTTCTTTTTCTTCGCTTTTTGTTTTTTCCTCTAGTTCTTTCTTTTTTGCAATTCTAGCATTATCTATTAAATCTATAACGTTTTTAACATTCTTTTCTGACTTTTTCATAAATATTAGTCATCCTTTCCTTACTTCATTTTAACCAAGTCAAGTATAATTTGGTTTAACTCACTTTCTAATTTTATTTTTTCATCATTTGAAAGGTTTGTATTTTCCAGTTCTCTTACTATTTGATTCCTTCTAGTAACATTTCTTTCTCTTAAATAGTTTTTTTCAATATCATCTATTGCTTTATTTAAGTCTGTTATTTCAAAGTCATATGCAAGTATACCTGTAATATAATTAATAGTTTCTTCATCTTCAAAATTTACAAGTACATTTTGCATATTTTCATTATTCTTTATTTTGTCAAATAATACAGAAATTATTTCTTTGTTTTTATTATCTTTTATGCTTTCTAAATCAACTGCTTTGATAATTTTTTCTGCGCTTTCTTTAGGGTAATTTATTAGTAAATAAATTACCATTTTTTCTCTTCTTAAAGTTGCTTCATCTATTTTTTCATTATTACTATTTGAGTTAATTATTGGAGCACTATTTCTTTCTAGCACTTTTACGCTCTTTGCATTTTTGTACATTTTCTTGTTGACTTCAGCATAAATCGCTTCTTTTGAGATATTATATGTTGACGATATTTTATCAATATATACTTCTCTTTCCATTGTGTTATCAACTTCTGATAAAGTCTTTGCTATTTCATTTAAAAATTTAATTTTATCGTTAGTGTTATTTAAGTCCAAATCATTTTTTAAGTTTTTTATTTTGTATTCAACAACAGATATCGCATTGTCCATACACTTTTTAAACTTTTCAGGTCCATACTTATTAACATACTCATCAGGATCTTTCGCTCCAGATATTTGAAGTACTCTAATATCAACTCCCATGTTTTTTAGTATATCCATTCCTCTGACTATTGCACTCTGTCCTGCTCCATCTGCATCATATCCTAGAATAACTTGTTCGCTGTTCCTGCGCAAAAGTCTACCTTGGTTGTCTGTTAATGCTGTTCCAAGCGATGCTACAACATTTGTAATACCACTCTGATAAAGTGAAATGGCATCCATATATCCTTCTACAATAAGTATCCTTTTTAGCATACCATTTACATTTCTTTTAGCAACATTTAGTCCAAATAAGTTGCTTCCTTTGTGATAGACTAAATTTTCTGGTGAATTAATATATTTAGGCTTGCTATCATCAAGTACTCTTCCACCAAAAGCAATTACTCTGTTTCTAATATCTTGTATTGGAAACATTAATCTGTTTCTAAATTTATCATACAATCTTCCTTCTTTTGATTTTCCAATCAAATCAGATGCAAGCATTGTTTCTTCACTAAACCCTTTGCTTTTCAAATAAGCTAAAAGCTCATTGTTATAGCCAGCATACCCTATTAAAAATGATTTCAATGTATTATTTCCAAGTTTACGTTTTTTTACATATTCTTGGGCTTGTTTCGAAGTTGGCTTGTACAAGTTTTCATGATAAAATTGTGCTGCTTCTTGATTAACTTTGTAAATTTTCTCTTTAAGTTTATTGTTTTTTTCTTCATAAGGGCTTAAATTATTAGGTAATTTTACTCCTGCCCTATTTGCAAGTAATTGTACACTTTCAAGAAAGCTAACATTTTCTGTTTTCATAATAAAGCGAAATACATCTCCGCCTACTCCACATCCAAAGCAGTGAAAAATTTGCTTGTCTGGAGAAACAGAAAATGAAGGAGATTTTTCATTATGAAAAGGGCATAGTCCAAAATAATTTCTTCCTTTTCTTTTTAGTACAACATATTTTGAAACAACGTCAACTATATCATTTTTACTTTTTATTTCATCTAATAATTCATCACTATATAACAAAATAAACCATAACCTTTCTACTCATAATATATTATTCGACGTAAAGTTACATAATCCTTCTTTATACATAAAAACAAAAAGTGAAAATTGATATTTTCACTTTTGCTCTAACTAAATATTCGCAATAAATTATAAGCTTGTTGTTCCATCAAAAGGAATAAATTTATTAACAGCACTTTGTTGTAAATCAATCTTTGCTTCAGATGGTACTCTATACTCTTTATAAGACATATCTATTTTATTATCAACAATTTCTTCCATTTCATCTTTGCTTGCATTTTCTGCTAGGGCTAATTCACTAACCAAAATTAGCTTTGCATTATCAAGCATTTTCTTTTCTCCTGTTGACAATGTGCCTCTTTCTTTTTGCTTAAAACTTAAGTTTCTTACAACATCTGCTACTTCATATACATCGCCTGTTTTCATTTTTTCTAAATTATCTCTATATCTTTTATTCCAGTTATCAGACATTTCTGTTTCGTCTTTTTCTAGAATTTTAAGAACATCACTTGCTCCTTGTTTATCAATTATGTTTCTAACACCCATTTGTTCAGCTTTTTCAGTTGGAACCATGACTTTAACTTCACCAGGCATATTTATTACATAGTATTGTAATTTTTGACCTAGTATTTCTTTTTCTTCAATTGCATTAATTGTGCCTGCTCCATGCATTGGATAAACTATATTATCGCCTACGTTAAACATTTGCTTTCTCCTTTCCAACCTGTGTAATAGGTAAAAACTCCCCTTCTTAACACATCTTTATTATAGCACAATTTTGCAATTATGTAAAGAATTTTTTAGTAAAAAATAAATTCAATTTATAAAATTAAGTTAATTTTTTATCATTTGGTTTAAAATTTTTTAATAAAAAATAATTTACTTTTTAGTATCCATTTATTTTTTCTTAATGTGCTTTGAAAAATTACTTTTTTCAATTTAAATTTAATTTTTAAAATAAAAATAATTACTTTTAATAAAAATTAATTTCATTAAAAAGTAATTATTTTTTATTTTCTATTTTGTTGAGCCAAATCCTCCGGTTCTTTCTCCTTCTGCATTATCATCATCGGCAACTAGATAGTTTTCAAAAATACCTTGACCAATACGATCACCTTTTTTTATGATTGTATCTGTTTCGTTTATATTATAAAATGCAAACATTATAGCACCATCATTATCTGGATTTCCATAGTAATCTTTATCCACAATTCCTACACTATTTGCTAATATCAATCCCTTTTTCTTTGGATTAGAACTTCTATTATATAAGCAAAGCATTTCGCCATCTTGCATATATGCTTTAATTCCTGTTTTTATTAAAGTTGGTGCCATTCCTCTTTTATATGATGGTACCACGCAATCTTCTGCTGCCTCAAAATCATAACCTGCTGAATATTTTGTACTTCTTTTTGGCAAATTAATTTCTTTATCTTCAAATCCTTTTGCTACTTCAAACCCTCTTTTTCTATTCATATCCTTCTCCTTTTTTGATTTTAATTTTTTTCATCTTCAAAATTATATCATAGTTATTTTTATTATTCAAACAATTTTATAATATCAATTTAATAATTTCTATTTATCAATTTAAATAAAAAATGATTTGCAAATTATACTTTATATTGCAAATCATTTTTAGATTATTTTGAAGTTATTAGAATAAACTATTTCTTTAATTCTGCTTCTGCATCTTTATAATCAGGCATATATTTTGCAACCATATTCCAGAAATTTTTAGAATGATTCATATATTTTAAATGGCAAATTTCATGTAATACTACATAATCAATTGCATGTTTGCTATACATCATTAAATCTTGATTGATTGTGATCTTTTTCTTTGATGAACATGTTCCCCAAGCATAGTGTATTTTTCTAATTCTATATTCTTCAGGAGCTAAGCCAACTAATTTTCTCATCTTTTCCATAGATTCTTCAACTTGTTTTTCAGCAATCATATAATACATTTTGTTAATCATGCTTTTTATTTGCTCAGTGTTATCACTTTCTGAAAATCTTAATGGAAAAATAACTGTTATTTTTCCATTTTCAACGTTTAATCTTGCATTGTCAATATCTTGATAATAAACATTTAAATAATATGGCTTTCCTAGAATTTGATATCTCTCACCATCGGCATATTCCTTCACTCTTCTTGGTGATGATTTATATTCTTCAAGTTTTTCCATTATCCAATTTCTTTTACTTTCAACAGCCTCTTGAATTTGGCTTTGGCTAACATACCAAGGAGCTTTTACTACTACTTCGCCATTTTGAATTGTAATATATAAATTTTTAACTTTTGCCTTGTTAACTGTATATGCTATTGTTTTGTTTTCATATTTGATTCTTTTCATAGTATTTTCTCCTTTGTTTGATTTTATTGGGCTTTTAGGTTCATTATTTATGTTAATTTCGTATTTTTGTTTGTAAAACCTCTGTTCGATTTTTATTATACTTTTTTGTTATTCATTTGTCAATAGAATTTTAAAATTTTATATAAATATTTTTTAATTAGCAGTTTTTTATTTTTATACATTACATTTCGTTATCAATGTGTTATATTAAAATTTCTTAAATTATTTTACAATACTAAATTTATTAATTGTAGCTTTAATATATTTATCATTTTATTTTTCTTCATTATTATATCATTATAAATGCATTGTTTCAATAAAAAGGAGGTGCAAATGCGCCTCCTTTTTTTCATTAAAAATTAATTATTTTTTTTGCTCTTTTTTGTTTCTTCATTATTAAAAACCTGCTGAATTTGTTTGCCTTTTTTCTTTCTCAATTGAATCTCAATTGGTTTTATTTGGCTAAACCCTTTAAAACCTTCTGAACTTGCAATTGCTTGAACAATATCAACTAATTTTGCTATTAAATCACAGCTATTGTACAATGCCATTGATTCAATTAATCCGCACTTATACGCTTGATAATCATACTCTGCATTATCAAGTGCTCGAACTTCGAGATATTTTTGCAAGTACCAATAATCTGCGAAAAACTTAACTCCACACTCCTCATAGTAAAGTTTTTCTTCTTCTTCAAGCAATTTCAAGTCTTCTTCATCGATTTCATCAGGTTCATCAGAAGACATGTCTGAGGAATCATCGCCAAATTCATCTTCATCATTCATTAATTCTTGGATTGATTCTGCATTTTCAGGACTTTCAAAATTCAATACATTTTTTCCAAGTAATTCAAATGGTTGGTTGATAATCTCATATCCATCCTGTGAATATGTAATTATATAATCATGGTATTCATTGATAAGTTCTGAATTGTTGTGAAGTAATGACTCATAATAATTAAGAATTCCATTTGATGAAATTTTATCGTAGTCTTCTTCAATAGAATAAGTAGAATAAATTTTATCAACCTCTGGTTTGTTAATAAGTTCTTTTTCTTCGGCTGATATATTTTTAAAAATATTTTCTATTATCTGCTTTCTATTAAAAGTGATTTCATTATTTTTAATAATTTCCTCAGGAGGTTTCTTTTTTATTTCTGCAAATTCTTCCTTTTTGACCAATTGGTAATATCTTTCCGCCTTTAAGTCATTAAATTTAGAAAGAGTTTTAATTGTTTCTTCTGTTGTATTCTTGTCAAGTTCCTCTTCAATGATTGGAGTTGCATCAATCTCAGTTTCTGCAAGCATATTTATAATTCTAATTAAAACATAGCCTTCTGCTCCCGAGATAAATTCTGATGACATTTCATCCATTTTGAATTTAAAAAAACTCTTAAAAAATTTTCTTATTGAATAATTAGCCCGTTTTACTTCATTTGCATCTTGTGAATGAAGTCTATCAAAGTATAATTCTGAGCAAAGGTATACTGCCTTGCAATTTGATTTTTCAGGGAATAGGTTAATTAATACAAAAAACATAAGAGTTTTTCCGTAATGTTGGAACATTCGATCAAAAATACTGAATATTCTTCTTTCCATGTCTTCCTCTTTTTGAATAAGTTTCGTAAATTTTTGCTCAATTAGAAATTTCTTTACACTTTCATAATTTGCATAAAAAAATAAGTCACGTGCAAAATATCGCATTTCTAATTCTACTGCATTAAACTGATCGGTAAAAGTTTCGTCTTCTCTAAATATTATCATAAGCTACTCCTTCCTTAAAAGCAAAATAAATAAATAATTTTCAATGTTCAATCCTTTTTTATTACATTAAAATATTAATGTATAAATAAGGCTATATATTATAAATAATATATAGCCTTATTTTAGCACAATTTTAAAAATTTGTAAACTTATGTAAACTCTTTTTCTTAATAAAATTATAGTTATTTCTTATCTGTCAATTTCTAAAAAATTTCTTAAATAAAATTTTATGCAAAATTTAAATTATTATGGCACTTAATAAAATCGCAATAATTTGATAATTAAATAAGTATTATCCTCTAAGTTCAGCCTTCAATTTTGATTTTAAATAATCAATGATTTTGTTCATTTCTTCAGAAATTTCTTCATCAGTTAAAGTCTTTGTATCTGAGCCAAGTTCCAAAGAAAATGCTAAACTCTTCTTTCCTTCTGGAATTCCTTTACCAGTATAAATATCAAATGCTTCACAGCTTCTTAGTATTTTTCCGCCACTTGATTTTATTGCTTTTCTAATATCACCTGCTGTAATATTATTATCAACAATAACCGCAATATCTTTCTTGACACTTGGATATTTTGAATATTCTTTATATTTCATGCTTCCAGTTTTTAGTTCAAATAATTTATCAAGGTTTATTTCCATTACATAAACTTCATCTTTTTCAATCACTGGGCTTATTCTTCCGATAAATCCCATTTCTTTTCCATTTACAGAAATCATTCCTGCTTTACCTTTATGCAAATCATCCGGAATATTGTTGTTCACAACAATACTATATCTTCCGGCATATCCAAGGTAATCAAGTATTTCTTCCATAACACCTTTAATTACATAAAAGTCAGCATTTTTATTATACAATCCTGTATAATATTTTCCACTCATTAAGCATGCAAGTTTATTTTGTTCAACAAAATTTTCACCATCTTTATAGAAAGATTTGCCTAACTCAAATATCGAAATATCATCAATTCCATGTGCCTTATTATACTTGTAAATTCTATATAAAGCAGTTGTAAGAGTTTGTCTTAATTCACTCTTCTCCTCTGTAAGTGGAGAAAGAACTTTAATTGATTCATATTTATTGTTTGTAAACATTGTTGATTCTTTTGGATTTACTAATGAATATGTAAGGGTTTCATTTAATCCCAAGTTGACCATTTTATTTCTGATTTCACGTGATGTTCTGTCATAAGAGCCTTTCTTTAATGGCATAACCATTACCTTTCCTTCAATTTGGTCAACACCATATATTCTTCCAACTTCTTCAATCAAATCTTCTTTTATAGAAATATCAATTCTTCTTGTTGGAACAATAACTGTAATTAAATCATCATCGCCTTTTGTTTCATATGTAAAGCCAAGTCTTCTAAAGCAGTCTAAAATATCTTTTTTAGATATTTTGTCGCCTAAAATAGTATCAATCTTTGTAACAGTAATATCAATTCTTTTATCTTCTTTGCTTGTTTTATCATATTTAGCAATTCCTGATATTGTTTTTCCTGAAGCATATTTTTCAAGCAAATGGCAAGCTCTATCCATTGCCATATATGTTCTTTTTGGATCAAGTCCTTTTTCGAATCTATTACTTGCTTCACTTCTAAGTATCTTATTTGAAGTTTTTCTAACTTTAACACTATCAAATATTGCAGATTCAACAATAATATTTTTTGTATTTTCTGTTACTTCTGTATCAAATCCGCCCATTACACCTGCAAGGCCTATTGCTTTTTCTCCATCTGAAATAACAATATCGTCTTCTGATAATACTCTATCTTTTCCATCAAGTGTTTTTAGCTTTTCATCTTTTTTAGCCATACGAACTTCAATTGCATTCTTTAATTTATCAGCATCATAGAAATGCAATGGTTGTCCTGTTTCAAGCATTACATAATTGCTGATATCAACAACATTGTTTATAGGTCTAATTCCTGAAGCCATTAACTTTTCTTTCATTTCTTGTGGACTTTCATGAATATCAACATTATTAACTTTTCTAGCTAAAAATAATGAACAATTATCTGTGTTTATTTTTATGTCAAAATCTAATTTATTATCATCAGATTTTGCTTCATTTCCATTTTCATCATAAGACTTATGTGTTAAATTAATTTCTTTAACTTTCTTATCATAAATGGCACCAACTTCATAAGCCATACCAATTATGCTTAATAAATCTCCACGATTTGCAGTTAAATCAAAATCAATTACATCATCATCAAGTCCCATATATTTTATAGGATCTTTTCCAATTGGTGCATCAGCATCTAATTCATGAATTCCTGCCTTATCTGCTTCTGTTAGAAATTTATTATCTAATCCTAACTCTGCTATTGAACAAAGCATACCATTTGACTCAACTCCTCTAATAGTTGATTTCTTTATTTCGCCACCTGGTAACACTGCACCATTTAATGCAACAATTACTTTCAATCCTTTTCTTACATTTGGTGCCCCGCAAACTATTTGTAATGTTTCTGAACCAACATCAACTTGGCAGACATGTAAATGGTCTGAATCTGGATGAGGTTCACATTCAATAACCTTTCCTATTACAAGTTTTGTAGCATTTATTAATGGTCCAAAAGAATCATATTCATTTCCAACACTTGTCATATCATCTGCTAATTTTTTTACATCAATTTCTTCTGGAATATCAATATAATCTTTTAAAAATTTTAAACTTAATAACATATTTATCTCCTAATTATTGGTCTTTTCTATCAAATTGTTTTAAGAATCTAACATCGTTTTCATAAAGTAAACGAATATCTGTAATTCCATATTTAAACATTGCAAGTCTATCAAGACCAGTTCCAAATGCAAATCCACTATATACGTTTGGATCATATCCATTTAAACTCAATACATTTGGATGTACAATGCCAGCGCCTAAAAGCTCTATCCAACCTGTGTGTTTACACAAATTGCATCCTTTTCCTTTGCATTTAAAACAACTTACATCAACCTCATAACTTGGTTCTGTAAATGGGAAGTAACTTGGTCTAAATCTTAATTTAGTATCTTCTCCAAGCATGTGTTTCATAAATATTTCAAGTGTGCCTTTTAAGTCAGCAAATGAAATTCCTTTATCAACAACTAATGCTTCAACTTGATTAAATTGATGAGAATGTGTTGCATCGTCTTCTCTTCTATATGTTTTTCCAGGACATATTTCACGAATAGGTCCTTTTTCTTTATTTGCCATCAATGTTCTAGCCTGTACAGCAGATGTTTGTGATCTTAGCAAAAATTCTTCTGTAATGTAGAATGTATCCTGCATATCTCTTGCAGGATGACCTTTAGGAAGATTCAATCTTTCAAAACAATATTCATCTGTTTCAAGTTCTGGTCCACCTGTAACATCATATCCCATTGAAACAAATAAATCCTCAATTTCTTCTATTACTCTATTTAATGGATGTTCACTTCCTCTAATAACTTTATCTGCTGGAAGTGTAACATCTATTTTTTCTGACTCTAGCTTTTTATTTATTTCTTCTTTCTTTAAAACTTCCTCTTTAGTAGAAATTTTCTCCATCACAATCTGTTTAGCTGAATTGACAATGCTTCCGAATTCAGGTCTTTCTTCTGCACTTAATGTTCCCATCATTTTTAAAAGTGCTGTTAGTTCACCTTTTTTCCCTAAATATTTAATTCTTGCATTATCAAGGCTTAATAAATCTTTGGCATTTTCAATTTCTTCTAATGCGACTGATTTTATCTTTTCTACTTCTTCTTTCATTATATACTTCTATGCCTCCAAAGTTTTTGCGTCTTTTTCAAATTTAAATGTTGTGAATAATATTGTTAAAATAACAGCTATTATTACGAATGAAATACTAAATGGACTTACTGGTAATCTACATATAGCATGGATTGTATATAATACAAATCCAACTGCTAGTAAATTAACAAGTAATTCTATCATTTCTTTTGCACCTTTAAATCTTATCGTATAGTAAACTAAAACAAACAATACTGATAATCCAATTGGTAAAATATATGGCTCTACTAAATATCTTATTTTTGAATTTGCAATATGTTCAATTTCAAAATCTGAAGTCTCCAAGTTTGAAGAATATTTTTCATTTAATTTATTTTTTAAAGTTTCAATTTGATCACTATCATAACTTCTAACTTTTATTACAGCACTATCATCAAAAAATTCAACTTTTTGAACTTTATAATTTTTGCCCCAAATTTCTTTTGCAATTGACTTAATATCATCAGTACTAATTGTACTTTTCTCATGGAATTTTATTAAATATCCTTCAGCATATTCTGTTGAAACTCTTAATCCAATGGTTGCAGTAATAATAATATCTACAATTAATAAAATTAGAACACTAACTAATAATATTTTCTTTTTCATTTTACGTTATATTCCTTTCTTCTTATTTTAAATAAAGTTTTGTAATTATAGAATTGTATATCCAGTTGATTACAACTCCCCAGAACATAACCATTCCAATTCCAAATATGTTTTCCCATCCATTAATACTGCAAACTATTGAAATAATTAACATTGGCATAATTGTTAATGAATATTTTTTTATAACTTTATTTCCTACTTTTGATTTTTTCTTTTGTGTCATATCTTTTTTATTTGTTTCTTTCAAAATCATAAAATCAAAAATTAAACTCATTAATACATCTATTGCTATACCTATAATTGATAACAATGAGAATACAACATTTGTGTATCTTAAAACTAAAAGCAATATTGCTAAATATCCAATTGAAAGTATTGTAAATAATACTCCTCTATCTCTGTATTTAATAATCAATGCTAATGCAATTATCAAACATATAGCAATCTCACAATAAATGACTAATTTTAATTCATCATTTTCAAATTCTGAAGAAATATATGTATTTTCAGCTACTTCATAATCAACGTCTAATGGATCATTCTCAAGAATAGCTTTTAAATTATATGCACTATATAGTTGAGTTGTATTTGAAGAATCTGTATCTGACATTGATAAAGTTAGTGATAACTCTCCATTGTCTATTACTTTATCAAAATATGTTGTCATCATTTCAGTATCATCAATCATCATTTTAACTTTTTTAGATTTTTTCTCAGTTGAAGTAGATTCATCACTTGTTTCATTTGTAGAAACCTCATTTGATGTTGCTTCATTTGTTTCACTAACTTCGTTTGTAGCAGTTGAATTTACATCTGTGAAATTTTGATATTCAGATGAAACTTTTGTTAATTTGCTTGTCCCTTTGCTGTTGAATTTAATTGTCATATATACAGCTGCTTTAGATGTGGAAGCCCCCTGAAATGATATATCAACACTCTTAATATCTTTATTATTTAATAAAACATCATTAGTTTCACTATCTTTTATTGAAAAAACACCTTTTTGAGTTATATCAGAAATGATACTATCTGTTTGATCATTTTCTGGAATTTTTAAGAATATTTCACCTGTTGCTTCATCAACTGAAACTGAATAATTTTTAACACCTAAGCTCTTAAATCTTTTTCTAAATATTTCAGCAGATTTTGCATATTTACTTGCATTACTTTCAGTATCATCTGATGTAATTTCATTTGTAACTTCATTAGTAGAAACTTCGTTGGTTGATACCTCGTTTGTTTCTTCTGTAGAAGTTGTATTTCCACCAGTTGATGATGTATCAGATGAATCTTTTACTTTCAAAACTATTTGTCTATATCCCTTTAAATCTTCACCTAATTGATAATCTGGTATTGCGTTTTTCATTTCATTCTTATTCTTATAATATATACCAGCAAAAGATATTGTTGATAATAATATTACAATTAGAATAACAATTAATAAATTTAATTTTTTTTGTGCTTTCATTTGATTTTCCTTTCTTTATTGCATTTGTTTTTTTATAAATTTATTCCTATTATACCACCAATCATTCCAAATAAAATTGTTAAGAATAATGTTATCATAGTTTTTGCATTTATAGAAAATCCTGTAACAAAAATACTTGATAAAATATATAAAATAATAAAATAAGTTATTCCCACTAAAGTACCATTTAGTAAACCATTCTTATTAAGTTTTCTCGTAGCAAATATGCTACCAATCATAATACTTATAGCAGAAACAACCATAATAATTATTGTGATAACATTCTCAGGAATATTTGTATATCTTAATATAAGTGCAGTAATCAATAAAACTGCAAAACTAATAATTATAGAAATTAAACTTCCTTTTAAAATCTTTAAAAAATTATTTTTCATCACACACCTACCTTTTTAATTTTTATTAAATTATATGTGTGTGATTATTTTTTATTCTTTCTTTTTTGGAGCTTTTGTAGGTCTTTTTTTATTGTCAAATGTTCTTACATCTAACCCAGCAATTGCCCATTTTTCAATAGACACTTTGTTTTTGTCGGGATGAAGTTCAACAATAACTCTATCTTCAAGCACTTCTGATATAACTCCAGTTAGACCTGAAATCGTAATTATTTTATCTCCTACCTTTAAATCATCTTGCATTTTTTTTAATTCTTTTTCTTGTTTTCTTCTTTGCCAAGTACTTGAGTAATATATAATTAGAATTATCAATACAACAACAATTGTTGTAATTATTTGATTTAAATCTTCACTCATAAAATCTCCTATTTTTTATTGTTGATTATCGCTTAATTGACTTTGTGTCTGATCTTGTGTTTGCTCTTCAGTATCTTCTTGACTTTGTTGTCCGTCTTGTAATACAGTATTTTTATTTTTGTTGTAGTAATCAACAATATCGATTACTTGATTATTTACTGTAATGTAGTATTTTGTAACTCCTGATTCAGTTGTTTTATAGCATGAATCAGCTACAAAATTTACAATTCCAGTTCCAGTTTTTTCAACAATTCCATATTTTTTAATTGTTGTATTATTTGCAAGTTTTTGATCTTGTTCAACAACAATACCATTTAAATCTGGTACTAATACAACTCCAACAGAATTTGTTTTTGCTGTATCAAGTCTGCAGCCTATTCCATTATATTGTATTGGTAATACATTCTGTCCATTCAAGTTAATTAAGCCCCAAAGTCCATTTAATTTAACAGGAATAAGGTTTCCATATAATAAATATCTGTTTGTTACATTTGAATCTGATATATTTCCTTCAAGTCCAATGCCATCATAATCTTGATAAACTATTATTTTTCCACTTCTATTTATTACGCCTTGTTTATTTCCAGATGTAACTAAATATAAACCTTGATCTTTATCAATTTCACTAATTTTATCATATTCTGGTTTGACTTTTGTAATACCATCGCTTCCAATTATACCAAATTTATTGTCATCTGTTTTTACAATAAAATCATTTATTCCTTCAATGAATTCAACACTTGTATATCTTGCTGTAATTACATTTTTTCCATCAATTGTATTTACACCAAATAAATTAGTTGATGGGTCTTTTACTACAACTAAGTTATATAGTAATGCTTTTTCATTGTTAAAAGTTGTAGTTGTATCTAATCCACTCTTTAATAATGAACAATTTTCAATATTTTTTTCATAATATTCTGCTAAATATTGTAATGTGTAAATTGAAATTGTATTTGTTTCTTTTTTATAATTTAATTGTAAATTAAAAGCTCTTTCAAGTCCTTGCTCACTAACATACAAATTAGTTGCTCTTGTAGTAATTTCTTCATCTAAGTCAAATTGTTGTGATGTAGAATCACTAGATGTAGAATATTTTCTAATTGATTTCTCTCCTGATGTAAATGTAACTATTTCTTTGAAGTTTGTTACATAGCAACTAGTTTTATCTTCAGTATATTCATTATATTTTCCGTTATAATAATTATATTCTATTGCATCAGATATTCCTCTAATTGAAGTATATATTTTTCCATTTTCAATAATAAATATATTGTTAGTATCTCCTTCAAGATTAGACATTTCCATGCCATCAATAAATACCTTTAGTCTATCATTTTTTATTTTAACAGAAACTGCCAAAACTACAATTGCAGCAATAATTAATATTACTATTAAAGAAAGAATAACTGTAAGAATTATTTTAGTTTTCTTTTTCTTTTTTTGTTCCATAATAGGATCTTGTTCATCCATTAAATCCATATTTTCCCCTCTCTATACAAAAAATTATTTAATCTTTTGTATATCCATATTTTTTATAAAAATCTTTAGAGAATTCTTCTAAGTTATCATTTTCGATTTCAATTCTAACTCTTTTCATTAAATTAGTCAAGAAATTTATATTATGAATTGATAATAATCTAGCTCCTAAAATTTCTTTACATTTAACTAAATGACGTAAATATGCTCTTGTATAATTTTTGCATGTATAGCAATCACATTCATCATCAAGT
>CAYWAH010000010.1:0-27832 GCA_964456505.1 uncultured Clostridium sp.
TTAATTCTACTGTATCTTCATCTATTTTTGTAACTACTGCAATACATGTTACTTCTTCTTTATATGTTAATACAAATAAATCTCCATCTTGTAAATATTTTTCTACAACTTCTTTTTCTGGATCCGCTTCTAATAGTAAATCCATATACTTCTCTTTGTTTTCTTTTTCTTTTTTTATAACAATGCTTCTATTTACTGGTAAAAATTCAAACTCCTCTGGTAATACTGGCTTTGTTGAATTGGGGTTATTATATCTACTTTCCTCACTGAATATACAACCACAATATTTCTGCATATATAATCCTGCTTCATATGCTTTTTGATGTCCCTCTTGAAAACCTACTCTAAAATCTCTATACAAAAAATCAATTCCATATTCTTCGCTTAACTTTTCACAAAGTAATTTTAGATAATCGTGTTTTTGATAAATGCTATAAAGTAGTGTAGTTGTGACTGTATCATACCCGTGCTCTTTTGCATATTCGAATGTTTTTCTCATACGAACTGGGTAACAATAATTTACACATCTTCCTGGAATATCATTGATAACATTTTTACAAAATTCATCAAGCCCGTATTCTTCATAAAATATTGCTTGAACATTTACTTTTTTGGAATATTCCTTTAAGCAATCACGTCTTGCCCTATATTCTTTAAAAGGATGTATATTAGGGTTATACCAAAAAAGAGTTGGTTCAATATTTTCTTTTCTTAATTCATCAATACAATATACACTGCATGGTGCACAACATGTATGCATTAAAAGTTTCATTTTAGTTCCTTCTTTTTATTCTTTTTCATATATATCAAAAATGTTTGTACTTCCAATGTACTTTAAATTTTTCTTAATATAATCTAATGTTTTTGTAGGAGTTTGCCAGTTTAAACTTAATCCATTCTTTTTTATCATATAAATTGAGTCTTTACTATTTTTTATATCTTCAATTATTCCATCTGCGCCATCTTTTCCAATATTACCATTTAAAAACATATCATAATTTTTGTAATATCTGTCAAGTGGTATATCATATATAGCAGATTCTGCATCGACAATATATATCGTTTTATTTTGATATTTTTTTATTACATCATCAATAGCATTTATTCTTTCTATTAAACATTCACTAACATATAGTTTTTTATAATGATTTATATTTTTTGAAACATCATATTTTCTATATACTCTAAAGTTATAATAAGAAATAAAATCTAAAGCAAATATTACTATTGCTAGATTAATTGAAAATAATAATTTAGATAAAGTATCCAATGCTGTTACTTTTGTTTTTTGAGTTTTTAAATTATTACCATCTTTTATATTTTCTTTTTGTATGTTTAAATTTTCATTGCTAATATTTTTACTATTATCCTTTTTTAAAATACTAACATTTTTCAAATTAAAAATTATTATAAATCCATACATTAAAAGTAAAAGATTTGCTATTAAAAAGTGATTTTCATCTGTAATAGGATATTCATTAATTAACATACAAGTGGCATAGTAAAATATGTAGTCTAAATCATTTTTATAATTTAAAATGTTAGTACTATTATTTAAATTTGCATTACTAGTAGAGAAATTATCATTTATGTTTTTATTAGTAATTAAGTTTTCTCTTTGTTTATTATTCTTTCTTGTTTTCTTATTGGAAATCAATAGTACTACTATTCTTCTGATTAATTCTTCAATAAAGAAAATTGGAAGAATTATAGATAAAACTTTTATAATTTTTTGATTATTTTTTAATAAACTATTATAAGAAATTTTATTTGAGAATGTTTTTAATCCCAATACAGCATAATTAATAAAATCAGTTAAAGAATTCGAAATTATTAAATATAAAGCAAAAATGAATATTGGTATAACTATTCCAAATATTCTAATTAATAGATTCTTTAAATATTTTTTTAAGTTTGCCTTTAGTTCTTTATCATTCTCAGCACATATAAATTGGATTAAACAAACTTCTAAAATAATTAAGCATCCCGTTGTTTGCTTTGTTAAAAAAGCAAGTCCTGCAAGTATTCCAATATAAAAATTATAATTGAATATTTTTCTCTTAGATTCAGTATTTTTAAATTTCAATTCAATGTAAAGAATAAGTGAATTAATTAATACTGCAAAAATATTATAGTCTAGAGCAAAATTATTTTTAAAGATTAGCATTATTAATGATGTGGAAATAATACTATATACTTTGTTTTTAGTAATCTTAATTGTTATTCTATACATTATGAAAAATAATATTGTAAGAATTAAGGCTGAAATTACTCTAAACACTAAGAGCTCATCACCAAATAGTTTTAAAAGAATTGAAACTATAAATGGTAGAAGCGGTGTTGTTATCATACTTAAATTTTTGTATGGTAGATTGCCTAGCATAATTTGTCTTGCAGTATTATAGTTCCAAATTTCATCTAAATTTGAAACTTCCTTTGATAAAATAATGCTAAAGACAAATATAAAAAATTGTAAAAATATTAATATTTCAATTAAAAAATCAATTGTCCTCTTTTTGTTCATTAATTTTCCTCTATGTGTAAATGTTCATAAGCTTTTGGTAGAGCTATTCTTCCTCTTGGTGTTCTTGAAATAAATCCAATTTGAATTAAATATGGTTCGTATACATCTTCAATAGTTGAAATTTCTTCTCCAATTGTTGTAGCAATTGTTTCTATACCAACAGGTTTGCCTTTGTATTGAATGATTAAAGTTTCTAATATTTTTTTATCTAATGCGTCAAGGCCTAAATCATCTATCTCTAATTTATTTAATGCAATTTTAGCAATATTTAAATCTATGTTTCCATCACCTAATACGAGTGCATAATCTCTAACTCTTTTTAATAATCTATTTGCAATTCTTGGTGTTCCTCTTGAACGTTTTGCAATTTCCAATGTTGCTTCCTCATCAATTGAAATTTCCAAAATGTTTGCTGATCTTTTTACAATTGTTTGCAATTCTTCCACATTGTATAAATTCAATCTTTCAACAATTCCAAACCTATCTCTTAGAGGTGTTGTTAAAGAACCTGCTTTTGTAGTTGCTCCAATTAAAGTAAATTTAGGCAAATCAACTCTAATAGATTTTGCCGTTGGTCCTTTTCCTATAACAATATCCAAAGTAAAATCTTCTAAAGCAGGATAAAGAATTTCTTCTACATTTTTATTTAATCTATGTATTTCATCAATGAAAAGAACTTCGTTTTCTTGTAACGAAGTAAGAATTGCAGCTAAGTCACCTGGCTTTTCTATTGCTGGTCCTGATGTTATTTTTATTTTTGAACCCATTTCATTGGCAATAATATTAGCAAGTGTTGTTTTTCCAAGTCCAGGAGGACCATATAATAAAACATGGTCTAATGGTTCTTTTCTTTTCTTAGCTGCTTCAATATAAACTTTCATATTTTCTTTTACTTTAGTTTGACCAATATATTCGCTTAGCATTTTTGGTCTTAATACATTTTCTTGTTTTTCTTCGCTTTCATTGGTCAAATTAGGATTCGTTAAATTATTATTCATTAGCTTTCCCTTTTTATTTAATAAATCTATTTTTATGCTCTTTGTTCTTATTGCTTTATATTCTTTATTTTGATTTTTTATTTTGACTTTTTCTTTGTTTTTGAAGTTTTCTTTGATTTGCTTTTCTTACCTTTACTTACTTTATTTTCTTTCTTTTTAGATTCTTCTTTCTCCTCTTCAGAATCTTCAGCATCTTCTGGATCTGGCTTTTTCTCAGCAATTCCTAATCTAATGTTTTCTTCGATTAAATCGTTTTTATAATTTTTAAGTCCTTTATAGCCAATTGCAATAATTACTACAAGTACTAATGCAAATGAAACGGCCTTTTGAACACCCTCATTTATTAGAATAATTGCTAGCATTCCCATTGCAGCAGATGCACCATAAAGAATAGTAACTGATTGGCTTTGAGTAAATCCTGCGTCCATCAATCTATGATGCAAATGTCCTCTGTCTGCTTTAAAAATGGCTTTAATAGACTTTCCTTTTTTTATTCTTCTAAATATTGCAAATAATGTGTCAAATATTGGCAATCCCAATACAAGTACAGGTGCAATTAAAACAACCAATGTAACTGTTTTAGCAACACCTAAAATTGAAATTATCGATAATGCAAATCCTAAAAACTGTGCTCCAACATCTCCCATGAATGTTTTTGCAGGATATATATTAAATGGAGCAAATCCTATTATTCCTCCAGCTAATGCTGTAATTAAAACAATTGAAATTGCAGGAGAATAATTTGTAGCAAATATTATTAATAGTGCCAAACATGAAATTAATGAAATCCCAGATGATAAGCCATCAAGCCCATCTATTAAATTCATTGCATTTGTTAAACCTACAATCCAGCCAACAGTTAGTAAAAAACTCCAAATAGCAGGAATTTCAAAATTGTTAATAACGTCAATTTTTATTCCAAAGAAATATACTATAGAAGCTGCAATAGTTTGCATTATTAATTTCTGCCAAGGTTTTAAATCTTTAATATCATCAGTTAGTGCTGATATTGCTATGATAATTATTCCAATTAAAAATCCAAGCAATTTCATTCCATAATTACTTTGTTCTAAGTCTATTTTTTGTTCTATACTCATAGTAATAATTAGGTATATAGAAGAAACTAAAAATCCTAAAATAATTGCAATACCGCCTATTCTTGGTATTGGTTTTTTATTTACTCTTCTATCACTTGGCATATCAATTGCATTTACTTTTTTTGCTAATTTTATTGTATATGGTGTTGCAACAAATGAAGTAACTATGGCTAATAAAAATGCAATTGCAATATCTCCCCACATAAGCTTGTCCTCCAAAAATAAATGTCTTAATTCTTATTTTTCTTGTGTGTAATTTTTTGCTATTATTTTTTATAATTCTTCAGCAAATCTCTTTTGTAATTTATTGAAAATCATGTATCCTACAATTATTATTGCAATACTAATTAAAAATATTATTCCAAGCATTTTTAAATCTGGCATTGTTTGATAATAAAATATATCTCTATAGCCTTCAATTATATATGTCATTGGATTGTATTTTAAAATCCATCTATATTGTTCTGGTATTGTTTCATATGAATAAACTACTGGTGTAGCATAAAATAATAGTTGTAATGCAATACCGATAAAGTGGTTCAAATCTCTTATATACACTGTTACACTTGAAAGTATTAAACCAAAACCAAGTAATAATAAAAATTGTATTGCTAAAATAATTGGGAAAAATAAAATATATTTGCATATACCAAATCCTTTAAAAAGTATAAAAGCAATAATTATAATACAAGAGATTAGAAAGTTTATGCTTTCGCTTGTAACAACTGATAATGGCAAAATTTCTCTTGGGAAATAAACCTTCTTTAAGATATTACCATTTTCAATCATTGTATAAGCAGATCTATTTATTGCTGCAGTAAAAAAGTTCCATGGGATCAAACCACAAACCATAAATACTGTATAATCTTTATATTGCGAACTATTCCCCATAATAAGTGGAAATATTATTGCATATACTGTAATTTGAAGTAATGGATTAATAAAAGACCACAATACTCCAAGAAATGAATGTTTATACTTTCCTCCAATGTCTTTTGTAACACTGGTTTTTAATAATTCTCTATATTTATATAAATTTTTAAATATTGACATACTTAATCCTTTTATTTGCGTATTTGGGTTTTAAGATACCCATAAACCATTAAATTTAAATAATATAAAATTAGGTTGTGGCTTTTAAATATTTTTCTATTACTTCTTTTGTATCACCATCTGCTGCAATTTGTCCATTATTAAGCCAAATAGTACGATTGCATAGTTCTTCTGCTTGTCCTAAACTATGTGTAACAAATACCATAGTTTTTCCTTCTTTTTCAAGTTCCTTCATTTTATTTATACATTTCTCTTGAAAATGTTGATCTCCAACAGAAAGAATTTCATCAACCAAAAGAATATCTGCATCTACATTTATTGCAACTGCAAATGCTAAACGCATAAACATACCAGATGAATAAGTTCTTACAGGATTGTCTATATAATCTCTTAGTTCTGAAAAGTCAATTATTTGTTCAAGTCTATCATCTATTTGTTTTTTGTTTAATCCAAATATTGAAGCATTAAAATAAATATTCTCTCTTCCAGAGAAATCAGGATGAAAGCCTGCTCCAAGTTCTAGTAAAGATGTTACTTTTCCATTAGTAATTATTTTTCCTTTATTAGGGTAAATAATTTTTGTAATCAACTTTAATAATGTTGACTTTCCACTTCCATTAACTCCAATTAGAGCAACTGCTTCTCCATTTTTTATTGTAAGGTTTATATCTTTTAAAACCTCTCTTGTTTCTTTTTTATTTCTATTCCAGAATAGTATTTTTTCTTTTAAGCTATTAGCTTTATCAAAATAAACATTAAATGTTTTATAAACATGACTTACTATTATTCTGTCTTCTTCATTTTTTTTCATAAATATGTCCTTTCTGAACTTGTACAATTATAACAGATTTTTATTATATTGTAAAATTTATGCTTTTAATTTTTTTACCTTGTCTTTTTTCTCTTCTTTTTTTAATACTACAGCGTATACAATTACAAATATAATAAATCCAAATAACATAGTAATAAAATAGTTTGCTGTTGCTCCCCAAATTCCTGCTCGATTAACTAAAATACGTGAAGCAATAAATGTGAATATTGACATTATTCCATAGACTACAACTTGAATTACTGTGTGTCTCATTGCAATAAGAATCGTTGTAATTATTGAAGTAATTGCATAAAATACAGCACCTGCTAAAATAACGTCAAGCATCCATCTATATGAAAGCAAATCTAATCCATATATCCAGCCTATGATGTATATTCCTAAGAAGTGACAAATTAAAATTACTGCTACACCACATGCAACAATAAACATGGAAAGCTTTAGTGTAATATTAATAATATTTTTATAATCTTTATTAATTATGTAATTATTAACCATATTTAAAAATGGATGAACAACAAATTGTGTAATTAAAGTCATAATTGTTGCTGGCATAATAATAATTCCAAATATTGCTTGTATATCATCTGAAAGAACACCATCAATAGCATATTTTGAAGAATTAATCAAATACATTGTTAAGAATGACGCTAAAAATGTAGGTAATCCTTCAATAAATATTTTTTTAATGTTTTCTCCTGATGACTTTTCATTTAATATTTCATTTATGTTTTCATACTTAAAGTCATATAAGAAAATGATTATTAAATCTATTAAAACATATACACATACTGCTAGCAAATAATTTTTTGTAATAATATCAATGATGATAAAAGCAAATATTCCAATAAGACTTTTTATTGTAAGCGAAATACCTACAATATAAAGTTTGTCTTCTTTTTGTAAGTAACCATATATAACCTCTGAAAATGCCTCTAACATTTTTAAAATAGTTAGTGTAATAATTAAAGCACATTTACTGATATCATATCTTTTAATTATTACATATCCTATGGCACATAAAAGCATAACTCCACAGGTTATAAGTCTATTTATTAAATAATCTTTATTAGTCCTTTTTTTGTTATCAGTTACTTGAAAAACCCTTCCAGAATATACTCCAATCATATATAATAATAGTGCAAATGAAAATGAGAATGTAAAAATTCCAGCATCATTTATTCCATTTATTCTTGTAACTGCAACCATTAACACAAGTGAAACGAAAGCATTTAAAGTTGTGCCTACAATATTCCAAATTGTGTTTTTCTTTAAATTTTTCATATTTCTCCCCAAAATAAAATGCATAAAATTCTTTAATAAGTTATCACAATTTCTTTATTTTTTCAATAGTTTAAATATCGAATTATTAAACAAGTGATAATTTATATGAAAAAATAAAAAAAGTCCTAATCATTATAAAGTTATCTTTTATAAATTAATAATTTATAATATTCTCTTAATTTTTTTTATTATTTCTTCATAGTAGTTTTCATAATCAAATTTTTCTTTTTCTTTTGTGCTTTTGTTATTTGAAGTTAATATTTCTTTTAGACCTTCATATATACTGTTTTCATCATTCTTTAATATAAAAGAATTTTCATATCCCTTTACTGCTTCTTTTGCTGCAGTATTTGTGATAACTATTTTTTTATTAAGTATTTTGGCTTCATCAAGAACCATACCATATCCTTCAAAATTAGAAAGTAAGCAAAAATAATCTGCTTGCTTAATATATGGATAAGGATTCTTTTTTTCTCCAAGCAATTTAAAAGTATCTTTTACATTATTGTCGTTAATTTGTTTTTTCAGATTATCTTTCATAGGTCCATTCCCAATTATGTAAACATTGTTTTTGATTCCATTGTCTATTAATTTCTTATGGACTCTAATAAATCTATCAATTCCCTTTTGCTCAACAAGTCTTGCAACAGTTACAAGAGCAGGTGTATTTTCATTTTTGAAAGGCTTTATTTCTTCATTGCTTTTTTCAATTACCTTTTTATAATCAAGATAATTTTTTATAATGCATGTCTCAAAATATTTTCCATAGGTATTGATAAAATCTTTTTTATTTTCTTCACTAACAAAAACAATTTTGTCAAATTTGCGATATACTTCTTCATCAATTTTATTTTTTGTTTTTGCTGATATTCCTTCTCCAAAAACTTTTGAAATATCGTTGTGAACCCAAGCAATTTTTTTTGCATTTTTATCTTTTATTTTTGCCACTTGCCTTGTCATTGGTCCCTCAAGAAACGCAACATAAGTGTCAAAGCCTTTAGGCATAATACATGTTGAAGCCAATTTTAAGGAAACCATTTTTTTCTTTATAGGATTCATTTCATCATAAGAATTTTTGTAATAATTTATTAATTTTACTTTGTAGCTAACTTCTTTTTCTAGTTTTCCTTTTCCATATAAAGTTAGAATTGTAATATCATATTCATCTGCAAGTCTATTTGCTAAATCTACAAGAACTCTCTCGGCTCCGCCAATTGTTAGACCTGTTATTGCAAATAATATTTTTTTCATTTTGCTATTATTCCTTTATCTATTAACTAAGGGAATTAGATTTCTATTTTAAAATTATTTTTCATTCCCTTTTAAATTTTACTAAATATTTTATATGTAAATTTGTTTATACTTCTCATATAAATATTCTTTAAAGAATTCTTTTTCAAATACTTATTTTTCTTCCAATTTGGAAACTTTGTATTTACATTTTGCCATGTTTCATAAATCAATTTTTCTCTTGCAACATTGTCTCCAATTTTTTTAATTCTTTTTAATGAACTACATAGTAAAAGCCTTGTATATGTATATTCTATTTCATCCTTGTAATCATCATATAAATCAAATTTTTTATAAAAATCTATAACGTTTTGAAGTACATTAAAAATGTGACCTGTTCTGTAATCTTGTTTGTTTGCAATAGAATTCTCTCTTTGAACATAATAAATTAGTGGCTCTTCAACAAAAGCAAATTTATTTATATTAGGTATAAGTTTATAAAAGAATTCCACGTCTTCATATTGTAAGCCAAAAGGAAATTCATCTTTTATTATTTCTCTTTTTATTAATTTATTCCATGCAACGACTCTTGCATATACAAACATTTCCTTTTTGTTTTTGTATCTGTAGCCTGTATCTTTTTTATTCTTTACATTATTACCATTTTCATAAGACCAGTAAAAATCGCATTCAACATAATCTGCATTTTCAAGCATTGCCTTATTATACATTTTTTCGTAAAGCGTTCTATCTGCATAATCATCAGAATCAAGAAAGGCAATAAATTCACCTTTTGCGTATTTCATACCATAATTTCTTGCATCAGAAAGGCCACCATTTTTCTTTTCAAGATAAATAATATTCTTATGATTTTTTTGATACTTTAAAATTATATCTTTTGAATTATCTGTTGAGCCATCGTTTACAACAATTATTTCAATGTCTTTTAATGTCTGACTTACAAGCGAAGTTAAGCATCTTGATAAGTATTTTTCCACATTATAAACTGGTACAATTACGCTTACTTTAGGCATATCTTTCCTTTCTTAATTTTTAAATTCTATTTCACACATTCGAATATAGTAATTTTAAAATTATTTTCTTTACTCTCTGCTTAAAATTTCTAGGAACAATGTATTGTGAAATATTTCTTTTAGCAAGTTCTTTTTTATAAAAAGCTCTATTTCTTCCTTTGGTTTCTTTCAATGTTTGAAGTAAACAATTACATGCAAATATTCCTACATTTTCTTTTGTGTAGTCTAATAAATCATCATTTTCTTTTGTTGTTTTTATCAAATTATCAAAATTTTCAAATAAATCTTTATATCTTTGTTTTTGTTTTCTCTTGTTTTTTTCTTTTGTTATGCTTTTACTATTCTGCGACACATTGTAATAATATTCAAGTTTATCTGTTATAACCATGGTTTTAGCATTTAGCATCATTAGTGGAATTACAGCAAAATCTTCATGATATTTTCCTTCAGGAAATTCTATAAATATATCTTTTTTTATTGCATAATTCCAAGCGCACATCATTAATGGATCAGTGCAAAATAATTTATTAAATCCTTCTTCACCAGTAGTTTCTTCAAATTCATTTGTATCTGTTTTTAAGATATCACCATCATTTACAACAATTGGGCTCCATTTAATTAAGTCATAATTTTTATTGATAAACAGTTCAATGTCTCTTAGTAATTTGTTTGAAACAAAATCATCACTATCAACAAAAATCAAATAATCTCCATGAGATTTTTTTACACCATAATTTCTAGCAGCTGAAAGTCCGTGATTTTCTGTTCTGTAATAACTTATATATTGTAGTTCTGATGGGTCAAAGCATTCGTTTAATTTTTTTCTTAAATTATCTTTTGAACCATCATCAACTATTATAATTTCATAATCTAGTTTTGTCCCAACTTGATTCAATATTGAACTTATTGATTTTTTTATTGTCTTAGTTGCATTGTATGCTGGTACAATAAATGAAACCATAGATTTTTCCTCTTTTCTTTAGTTTATAAAGTTATTTTTTCATTTTGTATTTGTTCATTAAGTTTATTTTATATTTTAAATATTTGAATTTAGTTAAAAATTTTCTCTAACTTTTTTATTATATCTTCATTGTATTTTTCTGGAGAGAATTTATCAATTTCAATTCCCTCATCTAGAAATTGTTTCATTCCTTCATATATTCCATTATCGCTTTTTTCTACAATAATACCATATTTCTTGTCAATCTCTTCTTTGGCATCAGAGATATCAGTTGTAATAATAGGCTTTGAAAGAATTTCTGCTTCAACAAGAGTAACAGGATATCCTTCAAATTCTGAAGACATTACAAAACAGTCAGATAATCTTAAGTATGGATATGGATTTGTTTTGGCTCCCAAAAATATTACGTTTTTCAAGTCCTTTGCCATATTGTAATATGATTTTGTGTCAATTCCCTTTCCTACAAATACTACTCTAAATTTATATCCTTCTTTATTTAATTTCCTTGTAGCATTAATTATTCTTGATAATTTTTTCTGTTTTTCATCATGTCTGCTGATGTTAATAAATGTTGGTAAATTGGATTTTTTAAAGTCATCAACTTGTTCTTCTGACTTTTCTAAAATAGATTCATAGTTTATTAAATTGTTGCATACATAACATTTTTTTATCATCATTGGAAATTCTGCTGAAAATATAGTTTTATCCAAATTTGATACAAAGATAATTTTCTTGAATTCTTCAATTTTTAAGTCATAGAAAAATTTTTTATATCTTTGAATATCATTATTATAAAAGTTCATATAATTATTATGTACCCATAAAGCACTATTTTTTGAAGCAGTTCTTGCTACAAAAGAGCAAGGTAAACTATATGTAGCATAGCATATTGAAAAATCAAATTTGTTTTTATATTTCATTTTAAATTTTGTTTGTCTTATAAAATTATCTATTTTTCTGAATAGAGTATTTTTGATCTTGCTTTTTTCATAAGATATAACTTCTACATTTTGTGGTACCTTTTTTAAAAATACACCTTGCTTCTTTTCAAGAACTAATGTAATTTCATATTTATCTTTTAAATACTCTAGTAAAGTAATTAATGCTGTTTCTATTCCACCATAATCAAGTGAATACGCTGAAATTAATAATTTTTTCAAAATCAAATCCTCCAACTAAACTGTAATTATTTCTACATTCATTCCCATAAATAAACCTGATTCAATTACTCCTGGAATAAGTTTTATTTTTTTCTCTAGTTCTTCATTCAAATTTTCAAATTTACAATGGATAATTGCGTTGTCATTTTCAGTCATTCCTTGGTAAACTGTTTCTGTTGCGCCCAATTTTTCTGTTAGTTCACTTGCAACAAATTTCATCGCTTGTGGATAAACCTCAATTGGAAGTAGATGTTTTTCCCCTAATTTTGTTACAAATTTTGTTTTATCAGCCAAAATAAAATTTTTTGGAGAACTTAATAAATTTAACTTTTCTTTAAATAATGCCTTACCCATCCCTTTTATCATATTATTATTTGGGTCAATCTCATCAGCACCATCAAAAGCCCAATTAATATCATTTTCAAGTAAGCTTCCTATTTTAATTCCATATTTAGTGCAAACATTCTGAATTTCATTTGAGGTAGGAATTGCAGTAATATGTAAGTTTTCTTTTTGTACTTTTTTTCCAATTTCAATTGCTGCTAAATAGCAAGTTGTTCCGGAGCCAAATCCTATGACTTCGCTGTTTCTTACTTTCTTAGCAATTTCAACTGCTAATTTTTGCTTATCTTCCAAATTGGTTATTTTTTCAATATCCATATTTTTGTCCTTTCATAATATAAATACATTTAAAAATGTTTTCCTTTATATTTGACTTTTTCTTCTGAATTCTCAACTTCTCTATCTTTTGATTTTAGGTTATTATTTTCAATGCTTTTGCTAAATGTTTTTGATTCTGTTTTTTCTGTATTACTTGCCTTCGTGTTAAAAATAATCTCTTTTGCTTTCATATTTTTAGAAATATCATATTCTTTTCCTGTTGTTCCATCTTCCCTTGAAAGAAAATCAAAAGCACCATCAGGAAAATCATCATCAATGTCAAATCTTTTTGTGTTGTATTTTATAGATGATTTTTTTCTTTGGCTTTTACTTTTTAAAATAAGCAAAGCTATTAGAATTATAGCTAATAAAACTATAATTCCAATAGCAATATATATTAGTTCAGTATATGAAAAATTTCCAATCATAATATTAAACCTCACACTTTATTATTATTTTATAAAGAATGTTTACTTCTCTTGTTCTTTTTACCTTTTACTTTTGTTAATATAATAATAAATACAACAACTATTGCTAATATACAAATACCAACAACAATGTAATTAATGTTTTTTGTTCCTTTGTTTTCTTGGCTAACTGTGTTTGCATCATATTCGTATTCTGGTATGTCAGGATAACTTTCCTTTGTAACTGTAATTTTATATTTAACTGCTTGCTCATAAAATCCACTTGAAACAATTACAGTGTTATCTCCAACTTTTAAATCTTCATTTCCAATTCTTTCTATTGGATCTCCACTTGTATTTGTTGCTTCTATTGAAAGTTCTGCTGTATTATATGAAACATCACAAGTATATTCAAAAACATCTGAATCAAATGTTGGGCTTAGTTGTACTTCTTTATCAGATACTGTTCCATCATTTAAAACTTCTTTAATAACTAATTTATTTAATTTATTGTTATCATGAGTTAACTTTTTATTTACACTGATATGGTAAACTTTTAAACTAGAATTTTCTGCATATACATTTATATCAAATACATTTTCACCTGTTTGTAATGTCTTTTCTTCCGCTCCACTGATTGTTGCTTTTGAATCTTCTGCTTTTGCATTGATTTTAATTGAATCAGCTGTTACATCATCTTTTATTTCATAATCTGTTGTATTTTTATTAAAAGCAGGTGTTAATTCATAGCCTTCTACAGAAAGTTCACTTAAGTAATTATTATCTGATTTACTCTCATTTTGTTTATCTGTTTCTTCTTGTTGTTCTAATTGTTTTTCGCTTTCAGCATCTGCTGTAGCATCATCATAATCTGCAAACGCAGCATAATTTTTTTGTTCAACAATTAGTAAACTTAAAACACAAAAAATCAATGATAAAATAATAATTTTATTTAAAATTTTTTTCATTTTGTTTTTTCCTTCCTAATTTCATAAATGCTTAACTAAAAGCAAGGTTAATTAAATATTTACCCAGTTGATATTCAATTAATTTTTATTTTATAAATTGTGTTGATATATATCCAACTAATCCAATATTTGAAATTGCAAGCGACCAACTTTTGTCTGCTCCGCATCCGCTTTGTAAGGAAATCATCCAAGAGCCTTTGTGAACCATAATGTCTACAAAGTTTCTTGTAGCGGTTGATGGACTATTTCTAACATTTATAGAATCTTTTGTTGTATGAACAATTTTTGGTGAATATGTTGTTGGCATTTTTTCATATAATGGAATAATAAATGTAAATTTAGAATTTAATGCATTAGTTTTTGCATACGTATCGTGTAAAGTAAGTGCCTCACTTGTTGCTCCTAACAAATTCTGCATGTACTGGTGTGAGTATAACGCTGTATTATCTTTATAAATATCGAATTTATTTTGATATAATGTATTTTGATGATTGTTAAGCCAGTTCTTATTACAAAATTCAATTCCACCTTCAAGTGATTTTTCCATTGTATTCCAACCATTTGACTTTGCTTTTGCTAGTGCATTCTTTATAATTTCAGGTATATCATTTCCTGTAGCTCCAATGTTAAATGGATTATAATAATTTTTGCCATCTGAATCAGTCATCCTAATTGTTGAACCACCACTAGAGCCAGAGCCTTGCTCTTGTAATAGTCTTGCTATTATATAATATGCATTTACATCTTTTGCCTTGCATGCATTATATATATCTTGCGCATAATCATTTAACCATGTACCATTTGTTTTATTTTTAATTCCTTGTATTGTACATCCGTTGAATCCTTTTACATTTAAGAATTGAAAAATATTAATATCATCCAAAAAGTTTCTTGGATCCATATAAATTCCAATTGCTTTTTGAGAAGCGCAATACCATGAGCCACTATCTTGTGCCTGTGTACTTGTAATCCATTCTCCAGAATATTTTCTTGGTACGAGATTTCTATTTCTTACAGATGCTTCTCCTTTAACTGCCTCATCAAATGTTAATCCTGTTTTTAAGAATTTAAAACTCCAATTTGGATGTGCTTTTGCAACAGCTTGTAAACGTTCCTTATAACCTGGATATTTGTTTGTATCTAATGAATTTAATTCCACATTTGAAACACTTGAACTAGTATTAGTATTTGCACTTGTGTTTGCTTTGGCAACGAGTTTTATCCTTATTGCTTCAATACGTAGGCTCCTTCCAGTTGTTCCAGCCACTTCGCCATTTTTAACCCAGTTCATCCAGCCTATATTTTGTACATGAACTTGATATTGAATATCATAATTGCTTGTATCATTCAATTTTATTTGAATAGCTTCAACTCTTTTTGACTTGCCTGTTGTACCTGCTATTTGATTATTTGACACCCAATTTTGCCACCCAATATCTTGTACATGAGCTCTATATGTTATGCCTAAATTTGAATTAATTTTCAATGCTTCAATTCTTTTTGACTGACCTGTTGTACCTGCTAATTGATTTTGTGATACATAATTTTGCCAACCTATATCTTGTACATGTGTTGAATAACTTAGTGAAGAATTTGTTGTATAACTTGTAGTAGATGATGAATTAGTATTTGAAGTTGCAGTTTTAGGAACTAATTTAACTTCATATGCTTCAATTCGTAGACTTCTTCCAGTTGTACCAGCTACTTCGCCGTTTTTAACCCAGTTCATCCAACCTATATTTTGTACATATGCCCTATATGTTACATCATAGTTTGATGTGTTTGAAAGTGTTATTTTCATAGCCTCAACTCTTTTTGATTGTCCTGTCGTTCCTGCTAATGTACCATCTCTTACTACACCTTGCCAACCAATATCTTGTACATGTGCTTGATAACTTATACTTAATCCATTTGCATTGTTTAATTTTATTCTAAATGCTTCAAGTCTTCTATTTTTTCCAGGAGTACCTGATTCGCCACCATCACTTTGCCAGAATAGCCATCCTCTATCTTGTACATGCGAAATATATGTAACAGAAGGTGTTGCAGCCTCAACTTTATTTCTTGAGAATAATCCAATTTCAAAAAAAATAATGTTTAGTAAAACTATAATAAAAATGTATTTAAAAATCCTTTTCATTTGATTTCCTCCCAATATTATTGGAAATTATATCATATAAAATCTAAAAATGAAAGAAAATAATGATGTTTTTCCATATTTGTAATAAAAATGTAATATAAAAAAATACATCATCTAGGATAACCCTAAATGATGTACTTTATGTAAAGAACTTACATTTTTGAGATTTCTTTAATACATTTTTCGCAAACATTTTTTCCTTTAAATTCAGTTACATTTTTTGTGCTTCCACAGAATGTACAATCTGGATCATATTTCTTTAAAACAATTTGTGAACCTTCAACATGAATTTCTAAAGGATCATTTGTTGAAATATCAAGTTTGTTTCTCATTTCCATTGGAATAACTATTCTTCCAAGTCCGTCGATTTTTCTTAGTACTCCTGTTGCCTTCATATTAATTCCTCCATTTCCTAAACACTTTATATTAATGTTTCTTTTTAAACGCACCTTTATTATAACATTTTTTTAATGGTAAATCAAGGAAATTTTTAAAAAATTTGTCATTTTTTGTAAATTTTTTTGATATTTTGTCAACAGCTCAATTAGAATATGTTTTAATTTAATTGATTGGCCTATTATTTTTATAGTTTTCTATTTTACTTCTTTTATAAAATGAAAAACTATAAAATATTTTTCAAGTATTTTTTGATTGCTTTGCCATCTTCATAACCTTTGTTATAAAGTTTTTTCATCTTCTCTTTATCTTTTGTTAATGTATCCATACCACAAGTATCACTTGGTGCAACAATCAATACCTTTCCTTTAGGTTCATAATTTTCAATTAAATCATCAAGTTGTCTATTATATAAATCATTTCTTGCATACATTTTTTCTACAAACTTTGGAAAACGTTTCTTAAGTGTCTTGTATAATCTTACAGATGCTCCTGTTTCTTTTCTAAAGTCTTTTGGTCTAGTCAATATTACAATTACTCTAGTGCAACCATCTTTAAAGCATCTTTTATATGGTATAGCATCTGTAATTGCACCATCATAATAAAATTTTCCGTTCCACTCGTATGGCTTATCTATGAATGGAATATTTGAAGAAGCCTTTAGCATTCCATAATCATTCTTCTTATAATCTTTTTTATAAAAATAATTTGCTCTTCCTGTTTCCGCATTTGAAGCAACTACAACCATTTCTTTATCTGATTTCATTGCACTATCATAATCCCAAGGATATTTTCCACCTTCATTTGAAAGTGTACCATATATATAATCCAAATTAATATATGAGCCTTTTTTTCTAAGATTTCTCATACTCATGTATTCTTTTTCAAATGTATACTCTGTATAAAATACAAGGTTTCTACCTCTCTGCCCTGAAACATAAGATGCTACATTTGCACTTCCAGCAGAAACTCCAATGCAATATGGAATATCAATCTTTTGGTCCATTAAGTAATCAAATATCCCTGCACCATATACATCTCTTAATCCACCACCAACATCAATAATTCCAACCTTTTCTTTCATTTCTTTTTACTCCTTAATAAATGCTATTATATAATTTTTTTCTGCAATATTCAAGTAGTAATTTTTATACATTGTGTTATAAAAGCTAATTATCTTTATATTTAAAATCTTTACATTTAAAGCAATAAAATTTTATAATTTGCTCGAATTAAATTTATTCTATTTTTTTAATAAGCAATTAAAAAAATCTACTTTTGCAAGTAGATTCTTTTGGTGGCTTCAACTGGAATCGGACCAGTGACACAAGGATTTTCAGTCCTCTGCTCTACCAACTGAGCTATGAAGCCTTATATATAATAATTGGGCGCCAATGCCAGCGTCCTTTAAAATAAATAATAAAAAAATGGCGACCGGAATCGGGCTCGAACCGACGACCTCTAGCGTGACAGGCTAGCGTTCTAACCAACTGAACTACCCGGCCATAAAGTAATGGTGGTCGCTATAGGGCTCGAACCTATGACCTCCTGCTTGTAAGGCAGATGCTCTCCCAGCTGAGCTAAGCGACCATTATTTAACTGACTTAACTATTATACTTAATTATTTTGATATTGTCAACATTAATTTGCAATTTTTTTATGTTTTTTTGTGATAAATTACTTTTGCATTTTTGCCTGATGTCTTTTTTGTGAGAAAATTATAATATATTATTTGTAACTCAGTTTGAACTTATCATGTTACAAAATAATATATTATAATTTGAATCATTTATAATTATTATTACTTTTTGAATTTCATAATTATTATGCTCTTGGGTGTGCCTTTTGGTATACGTCTCTTAATTCATGTGTTTCAAATTGTGCATATACTTGAGTTGAAGAAATATCTGAATGACCAAGCATTGCTTGAATTGACTTTAAATCAGCGCCATTTTGTAATAAATGAGTTGCAAATGAATGTCTTAAAACGTGTGGTGTGATATCTTTCTCAATATGAGCCTTTTCTTTATAATATTTAACTATCTTCCAAAATCCTTGTCTTGTTAATCTTGAACCATTCATGTTAACAAATAAAGATTTGTTATTTTCATCTTTGATTAATATAGGTCTTGCTTGATCTACATACTCTTTTAGTGCTTTTTTAGCCAAGTTTCCTAAAGGAATAACTCTTGATTTTTTTGCACTATTGCAAGTAACTGTATTATCTTCAAAATTTACATCATCAATATTTAAATCAATTATTTCTGTAACTTTCATTCCTGTAGCATAAGCAAACTCTAGCATTGCCTTATCTCTAGTTCCTTTTAAATCTATGTCCTTAGGTTGATCTAGTAGAAGTTCAACCTCTTCAGCTGATAATACGCTTGGAACTCTTTTTTCTATTTTTGGTGCTTGAACATTTTCAGTTGGGTCAGATTTAATTTTCTTTTCTCTAACTAAGAATTGGTAGAAAGATCTTATAGTTGCAAGACTTCTTGATATTGTAGATGTTTTCTTTCCATCTGCCTTTAGAGAATGTAAGTAATTTGAAATATCTTTGTCTTCAACTTTTAAATAATTTATCTTATTTTGGCCTAAGTATTTTTCAAATTGTAATATATCTCTTCTGTAAGACTGTAAAGTGTTATCAGATAACTTTTTGTCGTTTTGTAAAAAATTTAAAAATTGCTTAATTTGTTTTTCCATTTTGCACCCCTAATATAATAATCTTTCCTTAAACTTATTATGTTATATCAAATAATTTTTAAAAAGTAAAGTCATTTTTTCAAAATTAAATAATTTTTTTTGATATTCCGTAAACCAAATTGTAATTTATAAATGTATCAATTGCTGAAATAATAATTATTATAACAATTGATAGTAGTATTAGCATCATATTTTTTGTGAATATGGATTTCTTGTCGTCATTGTAGTTTATTAAGTTGAAATAGGATTTTCTTGTTGATACGCCTACTTTTATCATTAATGGCAAATAGATTAAATTCGTAATTAATAGCATTGCAACTGAAAGCATGCTTCCTTTGAACGTACCATATACGTATATTATGTTTGATATTGTGTATTCTAGAGTTATTCCTTTAAATATAAATAGTATGCTCATTACTATGGTTCCAAATATTGAAAAATTGAATACAACTATGATTGCTAAAAATGTGAGTTTGCTTATTAGTGATGATTTGAATATTTGAAAGTAGTTGGCTTTATCTAGTATTTTTATTTGTTCGAAGTATTTTAATATATATGCTTTTGCTTCGCTTTTTGATTCTTCGTTTGAATGATTGAATAGCAATAGTCCTAATATTATGCCTATTATTAACAGTATGATTAGATATAGGTATTGTTTGAAGTTGTTTTCTATGTCGGTTTTTATTTTTTGATTTAATCTTTGTAACATGTTGTCCTCTCCTCTAAAGAAAGAGTATTCTTCAAAGGAGGAGTTTAGAACTATAAGATTGATACTTTGCCGTATACTCCGCCACCGCCGGCTCTAATATTAATTTTTCCGCTTCTGCATTGGTCTATAATCTTGGCTGATTTTTCGCCGACGACTGCTTCTAAATCATCAACAGTTGCCTTGTTTAAAATATTCATTTCTGTGCCAAAGGCGTCTAGAAGTTTGTCGATCATTTTGTTTCCAATGCCGGGCATGAATTGTAATGGAATTTGGTAGTTGTATGGTTGTCTAAATACTGGGCTTTTTGAGTCTTGATCTTTTATTATTTCAATTCTATCATACACTCCCATTGTGATATGCTCTCCGCCACATTTGTCGCATTTTAATGCTGGTGGTGGTGTTTCTATTGGTTTGTTGCAGTCTTCGCAAAAACTTCTGTTGTATTTTCCAAGTTTAGGGTCCATACCATAATTAGCAATTATTTTTCTACCGTCTTCGCCTTTTATTGCTTTAAATATTTCTTTAAAACTTATTTGATCTACTAATAGTTTGTTGTATTCTCTAGCAATTTTTGGTAAAGAATGTGCGTCTGAATCTGTGATAAAGTTCTTATTTGATAGTTCTGATATTTGATCTGCTATATATGTATCAGCGCTTAGTCCTAATTCTATTGCAAAAAATTTATCGTATTTTTCTTTGAATATTCTTTCAAGCCTTTGAGTACAATTACCATAGTAACTTTTGAATGGTGTGAATACGTGCGCTGGTATAAATACTCCATTATATTTTTGTACTATGTCAATTAAATCATAGCCAGATATGTTTGCTCTTTGTGTGCTTAATGTGATGTTGTGAATATGTGTTGACATTTCTTTTGAAAAATTTTTTATGTCTGATAAATGTGGAAAATAGCAAAGATTATGTGCACTTCCTGTTTTGCCATTTTCATTTATTTCTGATGTTTCCATTTCGCTTCCAAGGATTATGCAAACTTTATCTTTGTAAATAATTCCACCATCTTCTAATTCATAGGCATCGCCTTTTTTTAGGAAGTTTTCAATGTCTTCTATTACATAAGGTGAAGCACAGTCTATTACTCCTACTACATCTATTCCTTTTCTTTCAAAACATTCTTTTGCAATGTTTGAAAAGTTTAAGGATCTTGCTCCTGTTATTTTTATTGGCTTTCCATTTTCACTTCTTCCAATGTGTACATGTAAATCTGCAAATATTTCGTTCATATCAATTCTCCATATTCATTATTTTTCACAATAAAAGTTATAGACCTAATTGATCTATAACTTTTATAAAATTTTTCTTTGGTTTATTTGTATTTTAACGATTCATTTCATCATCTTCTTCATGTTTACCTAACTCATCTTCTAATCCTTGAATTGTAACCTTGTTTCCAGACATTTCATCTTGAATATTTTGATTGCTTTGAATGTTTTCACTTTCTGGAACGTCTTGCATTGTTACTTTTGTTCCTAGTTCATTATTATTCATATGGTTTGAGATATTAAATCCATAATTATTTATAACTTCATCAACTTTCTCTGATTTTTCAATTGCTTCAGTTCCTGGTAACTTATCTCTCATTTGTTCTTTTTTAAATTCTTCTAGTTCTGTTGGTGTAATAGTTTTTGGCTTTCCTTTTAAGCTATCTTCTCTCATTATTTCATCAGCTTTTTGTTTATATTCAGGTTTCAAAAGCATATGATCGTTTTCACATTCATTTGCTTTTCTTATGACTTCTTGAGGATCCATCTCATAATCATTTTTATTAAATTCATCAGTAATATCTTCTAAGGTATATGCTTTTTTATCTTCTTCCATCTTTATGCTCCTTTCTGCTCACTTGCTTCTATTCTTATTGGATTTTCAACTATTTTTACGAAATCAACAAATTGACTTAATAATTTGTTATCTTTATCCTTTAAGTTTCTAAATTGCAATAGAACAAGTGCTTCATCAGATTTTAGTCCAACTCTTTCTGGTCTGTCCAAAAGCATTCCACCAAATTGATCTGCTAATTCAAGTATATCACTTTCGATTGGCCTATTTTCTTTTATTGTATATCTGTTTACTCCTTCACATATTCTACAAAATTCTTCATTAAAGCCTAAAGTTGATAAATATTTTGCGCCTCTTTGTGCGTAACTTTTTATCTCTTCCAAATCCGTAGAATTTTCTATTTTGCAACAATCACATAAAAGTCTTGCCGTAATAATTGTATTGTCATCTAATTGCATTTCTGGATAATTCTCATGTAAATAATCTAAAAACATTTTTACAATCAATGATTTAAAAATAACAGAATTATCATAATAAATGCCAACTTTTTTCTTCAAATAATACATTATTTCAAGCTTTTTTCCCCAGTCTTTTTCATCTAATATGTAATCTGCGAATGTTTCTTCCTCCATATTAGCATCCTCCTAAATATACTAATGATATTATATTCTAACAGATTTCTTCTTTCAACTATATTTCGCAATCTTAATATGTTTGTAATTATATTGTAATATTTATGTAAAAGATGGTAATTTGATATTGGTTTTTATTATTTATATAACATAATAATTATTTTTTTATATTGTTGTATATTTGCATAATCTGTAAAACAAAAGAGATATTTTAGCTTATATATGTTAAAATATCTCTTAATTCTAAATTTTAAATGTAACATAAAATTTTTGTACAAAATAAAAATTAGTATATGGTAAAAATTTTCTCGGCATTTTTGTCGATTTCAAATAATCTCTTTAATTTTGGAGCATTGTCTAATTTTTCAATATCTTTTCCATTAACAATAACTTTCAATTTATCATTTATATTATTGTCAAACATTTCATTTTTTTCATTGCTTGTTTGATTGATTAAAGAAAGAATCTCTTTGCCTTTGTCATTGAAAGCAAGCACGCTAATGTATGGAATAACTTCCTTTGAAAGTTGAATATCATCTTTTGTAATTCCAAGTAGTATACAAGTTAAGATTCTTTGGATTCTTGCTCTGGTATATCTCTTTGATTTCAATCCATCAATCAAATCATTTAAGTTTGATTTTTTCAAAGACTCACTTTTTATTAAGTTTTCCAGCCCTTCAGACACATCTGAAATATTTTTTATTTCATCTATGCTCATCATTCTTAATTTATAAATTATAATTTTTTCAAAGTCAGCGATGGTTTTATGTAAAGTTTTCTTACCTAAATTATTCATTAGTAAATCATAAGTATTTTGTGGTACAACATTTTTTATTTTATCAAACTCATTATTGCAAATAAATTCTCTTATTTTTGAACTGCTCGCAAAATTTTCAACAACTTCATTGCTATTGTAATCAACATTTTTTCTCTTAATAATGATTGGATTAATCTTTTTTTCATCATTTAAATTAGAATTTATTTTCAAAATATTTTTTATATACTCAATAGCCAATATATTATTGGGTTTATCAATAATTTCTCTAAACCTTTCATCATTAAAAAATCTACAAACAGCATTTTCTCTGGCTTTAGGGAACGATAATCCTTTATTTAATTCATCTTTCAACATATTCTTATATTCAATAGGTTCATCATTAAAAAGATTTGCTAAAGTTTGTAAGGACTTTAAATCGTCAGTCTCAGCGCCAAAAGAAATGTCTGTAACTCCGATTTCACTCAAAATTTTAATCGCTCCATTGGCAAAATTTTCAGCGCTTGAAACACTATAAATAGTAGGTAGTTCTACACACATATCAATTCCATTTTCAACTACATTTTTAGCCTTTTGCCATTTATCAATAATTGATGTTTCTCCCCTTTGTGTGAAATTTCCAGAAACAACAGCTACAGTATAATCTGGATTTACAATTTTTTTAGACTCTTTAATATGATACAAGTGACCATTATGCATTGGATTATATTCTGCAACTATTCCAAGGATTCTTTTTTTATTCATTTTCTCTCCTAATAAATTATAGTTTTTAATAACAAGTTTTAATTAATATTAAAACTCTATATAAAATGCTTGATTAGTTTCTTATAACTTGCTATAATATTAACATAAAATCAATATTTTATCAATGAAATGGAGAAGAAAATAAATGAAAAAAGATGTAGTAATTTATACTGATGGAGCATGCTCCGGAAATCCAGGACCAGGTGGATGGTCTGCAGTATTAATTTACAATGAAATAGAAAAGCAAATTTCAGGTGGCAAAAAAGAAACTACAAATAATGAAATGGAACTAACTGCTGTAGTAAAAGCGTTATCTGCTTTAAAGGAAGAATGCAATGTTACATTATATTCAGATAGTGCTTATGTAATTAATTCACTTACAAAGGGTTGGCTCGAGAATTGGATAAATTCTGGATGGCAAACTGCCGATCACAAACCAGTAAAAAATGTAGAGCTTTGGAAAGAATTAAACGAACTTATTCATAAACAAAATGTTAAGTTTGAAAAAGTAAAAGGTCATTCAGATGTGAAATACAATAATATTTGTGATAGTTTGGCACGAAATGAAGCTGCAAAGTTTTAGCAAAATTTGACATTTTAAAATAATCGTTGTATAATATAGGTGTTGTTACTTATTAATATTTTTTATATCATAGAATAGGAGGTTTCGTATGAAACCATACAAACACATTTGTTTCTGCAATAGGAGATTTGAATTAACCTTGAATGAAGGTTTTTACAAATTATTCGATGCTCAGTCAAATGAAGTGATTGCAATATTTTGCGAGGCTTTTGTTTCAGAAAGATTTTCAACTCTTAAAGAATTGAAATCCTATATTCTGAAATATTATGGGAATGGAAAGAATGCTAAAATAGCATAAGCATTAAATCATGGCTTTGCAAAAAACAAGGTGTAGATAATTCTACACCTTGTTTTATTTTTCTATTAAAGTAATTAGAGCCATATATTTAATTAACTTCTATGCATTTTCGAACTTCAATGATCTTGTCATTAGTTTCTTGCCAGCCTCAATAGGCTTTACTCCATTGTAAAGAATATCATAAGCCGCATTTACAATTGGCATTTCAACATCGTATTTTTTAGAAAGTTCTTTTGCAATATTAATATTGTAAATACTTTCAATAGTTGCTCCAACCTCTTTTTGAGTTTCTTCAATGCTCAAGCCTCTGCCTATACATCTTCCTGCTCTTCTATTTCTGCTTTCATCACTAGAGCAAGTAAGAATTAAATCTCCTAAGCCTGAAAGTCCATAGAATGTAGCGTTATCTGCACCCATTTTAACGCCAAGTCTTGCAATCTCTGCAAGTCCTCTTGTAATTAAAGCGGCTTGTGCATTTGTGCCATATCCTAGTTCAACACAAATTCCAGAGCAAAATGCAACTATGTTTTTTAATGCTCCTCCAACTTCAACTCCAATAATATCATGCGATTTATATATTCTCATTGTTTCATTAGAAATAGCCTTCGAAATTGTTTCAAGTATTTCATCATCTTTTGATGCTAACAAAATTGCAGTAGGTACATGATTAATAACCTCTGTTGCATAACTAGGTCCAGAAAGTGCTGCAACTCTTACATCTGGCTTTTCCTCTCTTAAAACTTGATCAAGAGTTTTTAAAGTATCGTCTTCAAATCCTTTTGAACAAATGATTACAGGCTTGTTACCTACATAATCTTTGTATTGTTTGAATATGTTTCTCGTGAATTTTGAAGGTGTTACGTGAATAATAAAATCACTTCCTTCAACAACTTCCTTCACGTCATTAGAGCATGTTACTCCGTCTTCAATATTTATATCAGGAAGTAAAATGCATTTTCTTTCATTATTTATAGCATTTTTTTCTTCCTCTGTAAAAGACCAAATTTTTACTTTATGTCCTTTGCTTGCTAAATGATTTCCTAAAGCGACTCCCCATATACCGCTTCCAATTATACCAACGTTCATTTCATCCTCCTAAAATTTGTAATAAATAAATATTATATTTTTTCAACAAAAAAGTCAAATCATTTTTTATGATTTGACCTTCCACTTTTTATTTATTCTATTGATATATATAGTTTTTCGTTATATGAAAAAATTTTTAGAATTTATTTTTTAAAAGATAATTTGTTTTCTTCTCCATTAACAATTCTTTCAATGTTGCTTCTATGATTAAATATTACAATTACTGCAAGTATTATTGAAGAAATAATGTAAACATAATGTGTTTTTTCTCCCATAATTATATAATTGTTTTTTAGGAAAATGCAAAGTACTGGGTAAAGTACTGCTGCAGAAATTGATCCTAATGAAACCATTCTAGATAGCGCCATTACTACTAATGCAAATACCAAGCAAATTAAGCCGATTTGCCAGTTTAAAATTAATAGTACCCCTAATGATGTTGCTACACCTTTTCCACCTTTAAATCCAAAGAAAACTGGAAATGTGTGTCCAATAACTACTAGTATGCCAGCAAGTGCACATAACCACGCTGCTGTGCTATCATTTACCTTTGCAATTTTTCCTACAACCATTGCAAATACAACTGCAATAACACCTTTTAAAACATCACAAATTAATGTAAGAAGTGCAACTTTAACTCCAGCTGTTCTTAACACATTTGTTGAACCTGCATTACCACTGCCTTTTTCTCTAACGTCAAAACCTTTGAATTTCTTTGTAAAAATAACCGAGAAGCTTATGCTTCCTAATAAATAAGCAACTATTGCTACAATAATAAAACTTACCATCTTAAATTACTCCTTTGTTTTTTATCTTATATTTTATATTATAACTAATTTTTTTATTCTTGTCATCATTAAATTAAATTTTATTTGTCATCTTCATCTTTTCTTTCACGTATTAGCATTCTGATTGGTGTGCCTGTAAAATCAAATTCTGCTCTCAACTTGTTTACCAAATATCTTTGATATGAGAAGTGAAATAATTTCTTGCTGTTTACAAACACTGCAAATGTTGGTGGCTTTGTTGAAACCTGTGTCATATACAATATTTTAAGTCTTCTGCCTTTATCTGTTGGTGGTTGTACTTGTGAAACAGCTTCTGCTAATAAGTCATTTAACACTGAAGTTGAAATTCTTAAAGAATTATTTTTATTTACCTCATTTATTAATTCAAATATTTGATTTACATTTTTGCTCGTTTTAGCAGATATGAACACAATTGGAGCATAAGTTAAATATGCTAATTTGTTATAAACATATTTTCTGTATTCATCTGCATTCATTGTTTTATCGTAAATATCCCATTTATTTATTGCAATGATAACAGCCTTTCCACTATCGTGTGCTTCTCCAGCAACTTTTGTATCTTGCTCTGTAACACCTTCATTTGCATCTATCATCACAATACATACATCAGATCTCTCTATCGCTAAACTTGTTCTTATTACACTATATTTTTCAATTTGCTCTTCAACCTTGCTGTGCTTTCTCAATCCTGCAGTATCAATGAAATTGTATTTTCCATACTCGTTTTCAAAAATAGAATCAACGGCGTCTCTTGTTGTTCCTGCAATGTTACTAACAATTAATCTGTTTTCCCCTAAAATGCAGTTTACTAGTGAAGATTTACCTACATTTGGTTTTCCAATAACTGCCACATTTATTATTTCAGAATCTTCATTATTTTCCTCAAAAATTTTGTTCTTTCCGTATGTTTTATCGTAAATAATATCTAGTAAATCTCCAATGCCTTTTTGATTTG
>CAYWAH010000011.1:0-27114 GCA_964456505.1 uncultured Clostridium sp.
ATAAATATTCAGGAATATCTTCAAGGGATGTATCAAATGCACTAATGCAGGCCAAAGATATTGACATACCTGAAGGAAAACAGTTAATTGATATTCTTACAAGCGATTTTGTTCTTGACAACGGAAAAGTTTGTGATGATCCAGTAGGAGCGTTTAGTTCATCATTTACATTAAATGCTCAAATATTATTAGCTGATAAGGAGTACATAAGAACTATATCTAGTATTTTCAAAAAAGTTGACATCGATATTGACGGTATGGTGCCAACGACACTAGCAGAGAAAAATACAGTTTTAGATGAGATTGATCAAAAAGATTACATAATGTTGCTTGACATAGGTGCGGAAAATACGGATATAGGTATTTTTGACGGAAAAAGATTTATTTACACAGATTCAATTGCCATTGGTGGAGTCAACATAACAAATGATATTTCGTATGTTTTAAATATTTCTCACGATGAAGCTGAAAAATTAAAGAAACAATATGGACTAGCATTGAAATCTTATATCGATAATGATAACGAAGTTGTACTTAATACTGTAAAAGATGGAACAGGAAACAAGATAGTAAAGAGTTCAAATATTGTAGAAATAATTGAGGCAAGAGTTGAGCAAATATTTGATTTAGTTAACCAAAAAATAATTAGCCAAGGTTTAAAACCAAAAATAAATACAGTAGTGTTAACAGGTCAAGGTATTGCAAATATCAATAAAAGTGATATTGTTGGAAGAATAACATTAAATATTCCAGTAAAAATCGCATCAAATAAAACAATGAATTCTTTAAAACCTGAGTTAGTTACTGCATATTCACTAGTTAATTTCATTGCATCAAAGCCATTTGCTAAAACAGTTGCTAGTAGTATTGATTCAAGCGAAAAGAGTAGCATACTTAGAAAAATAATTGACAAAGTAAGAGAATTCTTTTACTCGTAAAAATAATTATACTTAAGAAAAATAAATATAGGGGTCAAATTTAGGAGGAAATTTTTTATGTTAATGGATAGCAGAAATAGTTATGATGACAATGATTTAAACAATGTAAGCGATACAGCAGTTATTAAAGTAGTAGGTGTTGGTGGCGCTGGAAATAATGCTGTTAATAGAATGGTTGATTCAGGAATTGAAGGAGTTGAATTTGTTGCAATCAATACTGATAGACAAGCATTAATGCTTTCAAAAGCAGATACTAAAATTCAAATTGGAGAAAAAATAACAAGAGGCTTAGGAGCAGGAGCAAATCCTGAAATTGGAGAACAAGCTGCAGAAGAAAATAAAAATGAAATTTCAGAAGCACTTAAAGGTGCAGACATGGTATTTGTTACATCTGGAATGGGTGGAGGCACAGGAACTGGTGCAGCACCTATAGTAGCAAGTATTGCTAAAGAATTAGGAATTCTTACAATAGCAGTTGTAACTAGACCATTCACATTTGAAGGAAAGAAAAGATTAACACAAGCTGAACGTGGAATTGAAAGTTTAAAAGGTAAAGTTGATACTTTAATAGTTATTCCAAACGATAAATTATTACAAGTTATCGATAGAAAAACCACAATGCTTGAAGCTTTCAAGATGGCAGATGATGTATTAAGACAAGGTGTTCAAGGCATATCAGATTTAATTAAAGTTCCAGGTTTAATCAACCTAGACTTTGCAGATGTAAAAACAATAATGGCTAATACAGGAATGGCTCACATGGGTATTGGTAGAGCTTCTGGAGAAAACAGAGCAGAAGACGCTGCTAAGCAAGCTATCCAAAGTCCATTACTTGAAACATCAGTTGATGGTGCAAGAGGAGTTATTGTTAGTGTAACTGGTGGACCAAACTTAGGATTACACGAAGTTACAGCAGCTGCTAACTTAGTTCAAAAGAGTGTTGACCCTGAAGCAAATATCATATTTGGTGCAGTTATTGATAAAGATTTAGATGATGATATTATCATTACAGTTATTGCTACAGGATTTGATAAAGAATATGCTTCAAGAGATGTTTCAACAGGAGTTAGAGCATGGCCAACAAGACAAACTACACCTACACCTGACAAAGGAGATTTTGATGTAGATATTCCTCCTTTCTTAACAAAGAACAAGAAACTTAAATAATTAAAAACTCAAACTAAAATAAATTTTTACTTTCAATAAATTACTAAAAGAAATGCAATTTTGCATTTCTTTTTTTTGGTATAATAACAAGATTTTATTTAAAGTGTAAAAGTAAAGGAAAATTAAACATAAATTTTTTGACTTTATTGGAACTAGAATTTATAAGATGCAATAAAAAATAATTCACTCTTAAAGATTCAAATTGAATTAAAAAAAATTATAAAAATATATTAAAAATTTCAAAAAAAGTATTGATTTTTTAAAAACGTTGTAATAAAATGTAGTCGAAGTGGAAGAAAGTGGAGAAAAGTGGTAGGAGGTGAGTCAATTGTTAATTGGTGAATACGAACATTCATTAGATGCAAAAGGAAGACTCATTTTACCAGCAAAGATAAGGGAAACACTTGGAGAAAAATTCATAATGACAAAAGGACTTGATGGTTGCTTATTTGGTTTTTCTCAAGAAGAGTGGTCAAACTTTGAAGAAAAATTAAAAACTCTACCACTAACAAATAAGAATGCAAGAGACTTCGTAAGATTTTTCTTATCAGGTGCAGTTGAAGCAGAAGTTGACAAGCAGGGAAGATTTTTAATTCCAGCAAATTTAAGAGAATATGCTACACTTTCAAAAGAGACAGTTATTACAGGAGTTGGCACTAGAATTGAAATTTGGGATAAAGAAAAATGGACAAAATATACTAGCGATGAAAATTTATTAGCAGACCAAATTGCTGAAAATATGGCTAACTTAGGAATGCTAGGTATTTAATTTTGATATAATACTTTTTTTCTAAAAAGTTTTATATATACACTAAACTAAAGATAAAATTTTAAAAATACTAAAGAAAAAGTTTTTAAGTACAAAAGAGACTAAAGTACGAAAGACAAGGTATACAAAAGAAAAAAATTTAATGTACAAAAGAATGGCACATACCAAAGATAATAATATGATCCTACAAATGAGAAAAATAACACGTGGGCTTTTATAAAAGCCCACACAGTGTTGAAATTTTTTTCTCAGTTTGTGAAATCAAATTAAAAGGACTAATTGCTATGGATAATAAAAAAGTGGAATTTAATCATATTCCAGTAATGCTTGATGAAGTAATTGACTCACTTAATATAAAAAAAGATGGCATTTATGTTGATGGTACAATAGGTGGTGCTGGGCATAGTAAAAAGATCATTGAAAAGTTATCAAATAAGGGATTGCTTATAGGAATTGACAGAGATGATGATGCATTAAAAGCAACTGCTAAAAAGTTGACTGATTATAAAAATGTAAAATTGGTTCATGGCAATCACGATGATATTAGAAGCATTTTAGATGATTTAGGAATAGACAAAGTTGATGGAATTTTACTTGATTTAGGAGTTTCTTCATATCAACTTGATGAAAAAGATAGAGGCTTTAGCTATGTAAGTGATAACGAACTTGACATGAGAATGGACCAAACACAAAAACTTACTGCCAAGGATGTTGTTAATAAATATAGTGAAGATGAATTAGAGCAAATTATTTATGAATATGGCGAAGAAAGATTTGCAAGAAGTATTGCAAGAAATATCGTTAAAGAACGCAAAATAAAACCTATTGAAACAACGAAAGATCTTGTAAATATTATTGAAAAATCTAAACCGTTTTCAAATGATGGACATCCTGCAAAGCGTACATTTCAAGCGATTAGAATTGAAGTAAATAATGAAATTAAACCTTTACATGATACAGTAATCAATTCTATTAAATGTTTGAATGAAGGCGGAAGACTTGCTATTATAACATTCCATTCGTTAGAAGATAGAGCAGTGAAGAAAGCATATGTGGAGGCACAAGGCAAATGTACTTGTCCACCAGATTTTCCATATTGTGTATGCGGATGTAAATCTTATGGAAGAATTGTTAACAAAAAGCCAATTGTTCCATCATTAGAAGAATTGAAAACTAATTCAAGATCAAAAAGTGCAAAACTTAGAGTGTTTGAAAGAAGAATGAAAAAAGAAAAGTAAAAACATAAATATTAGATAAAAGTTCCAGAATAAAAATATTAAATAAAATTTAAAAAATATAAAAAGTTGAATAAATAAAATTTTTTAAGTAAATGTTTATTAAGTTAAAAGTATTATGAAATAGAATGAAAGGAGGCGATAACTTATGGCAGTTGGATATTATGAAACTACTAGTCCAAGAAAATACAGACAAGAATTTATTCCTAATGTAAATATTAGAACTAGACAAAGATCAGAAGTTAAAAAAACTAAAGAAGTTTCAAAATCTAATGTTAAGTCTAGCAGAAAAGCTATTGCATTTATTTGCATTTTCTTTGTCGCACTTTTCACATTAAGTTGTCGTTCTGCTATTATAAATTCTATTTTTAATGAAAAGGAAGATTTGAAAAAGCAATTGTCAGAGATTAATAAAGAGAATGAGCAATTGCAAGTTAGTATTGAACAACAAATGAATTTTAATTTGATTGAGCAAGAGGCTAAGGAAAGACTTGGAATGCAAAAGCTTGATAATAGCCAAAAGGTTTATGTTAATATTGATAAAGAGGATCATATTGAAACTCCTAAGGCTACTGATAACAATCAATCTTGGATTAGCAAGTTCTTCAATGATTTGTTCAAAAAATAATACCTCCAAATCTATAAAAAAATGCTTTCGAAAGAAAGCATTTTTTATAATTATTTACTATAAGTTGAAAATATAGAATTTGACAAATTTAGTAAATTATGTTAACATAAAGATGGCTACATTGAAAATTTAATATTTTACTTACTTTCTTGGTTGTGATTTATCACTAGAATGGAGAAAAAATATGCCGTACACTTTTGAAAGATTACATGCTGATTACATTGGCCGAGAGGCAAAGTTTAGAGAGTACGTAGGCAAGATAGCAACTCGCTATTCTGAAATACCTGATGTACAAGCAGAAAAATTTTTCTGCAAAGAATACAACATAACCAAGAGTTGTTATCATCGAATTCTTGAGTATGCTGTAATTACCGGCTCAGTTAGCAACAACACAGTTGACAAAATGGAAAACAAGGCATGCTTGAATGCGCGGGCACATTCCGGAAAGGACAATCGAGTACAAGAACATTATGTTCAACTTCGAAAGGAACGAATAGAATTTAGAAAATATCCATTCTTTAAAAGAGATGAAAAAGATATTGCTACATTCTATGCACAAGGACAAGGCTCAGCGGAGATTGCAAAATCTTATGGATGCACAGTTAAGCAGATAAAACTTGTGCTATACAAAGTTTGCACTACAAAAGGGATTATCTCTGATCAACTTTTCAAAATGATTAAGAATAGATCTCTGGAAGAAGCTGAAGAAGAAGCAAGAAAAAAGCGGGAAGAACAGTTCAAGCAGTACGAAAAAATGAGAAAGAAGTAAAATAAGATGTTAAGTGATTAATTTTGCTTAACAAAAAAACTGGAGTTTGTGAAAATGAACTCCAGTTTTTATTTGACATAATCGCTAAAAAAGCGTATAATTATGGTGTTTGTATTTATCTATAAAATAATTTTTATAGGGAGGAAAAATATGGTAGAAGATAACGAAATAAAAACAACAATATCACCATTTGCAATGAGAAAAGGAGAGATAAAAGTCTTTGATGGAAAAGATGGTTATGTTTCTATGAATCAAATTTTGCAAAAAATTAACATAGGACAAATTAATGAAATCCATTTTCAAATTTTGTATTTAATAAATGAGTTTGAATTCTTAACATCAAGACAAATATTTCAGCTTTTAACATATAGAGGAATTGAAATTAAAGATCAAGATAAAGTTAATAAAAGACTTGAACAATTGGTTAAAAATAAAATCATTACAAGATATTATTTTAAGTCACCAGAGGGAAGTGGAATATACAGAATTTATGCCATGGAGAAAATGGGCAAGTATTTATTGACATCTAGAGAAATTGAATGTAAATGGCAACCTTCCGACAATGCAAAACCTGTTGAAATGCTTAAGAAAAAGTTAGCTGGTAATCAGCTTGTTATTGCTTATATGACAAAGGTTAAAGCAATGAAATCTTATGCTTTGAAACCTGAAATTACAGCAAAGAGTATTAAGAGAAAGTTCAAACCAATTGCAAGAATCAATCTAGATTACCAAAATAGAGAGTTTAGTTTTGTGTATGAAATAATTAGAAGAAATACAAATTGGGAAAAAGATTTTATTGACAGAATGAGTTTATGGAAAGATTTTTATTATAATTTTGTTCCAGGAGATTCAGGATTTGATGGCATTCCACAACTTGTATTTATTTGTGAAGATAAACGCCATATGGCTGAAGTTTTCAAATTGCTAGTTATGAATCAAATTACAATTGATAAAATTAGATTCTATTTTTCCACAGATTTAGATCAAAATGTGGATGATTTACAAAAGAGTTTATATGATTTTACTATAGAAGATGGAAAATATAAATTAAGAAACATTGAGGCGAAAATTTTAGAGAAATAATATAAAAAATAAAAGGAGCTTTTATGCCGTATAAAAACAATATAAATTCTGAACGTTTTACATCAAAAACAATAATTTATTTGATTATTATTTTTATGTTATCATTTATTATTTGTTCTTTGAATGTAAAATTAATTCCTTATATAGTAGGAATTGACGCACTTATTTTAATATATGCAATTTGGTCAAAAAACAAAAGAAAGGCAGAACTTTCAGAGCAGTTACAAGATTTAACATTGAATGTTAACACAACAGCAAAAACTACATTGATTAATTCACCATTTCCACTTGCTATTATTGAAACAAATGGTAATTTGATTTGGAAGAGTGAAAAGTTTGTAAATGAGTTTGAAAATGTTGATTTAAATGTTATAATTAATGAGGTTTTAAATAGACTTTCAAATGAGATAAATGAAGAAAAAGAAAAGGGAAATATCAATACTGAAACAATTATTGCAAATAAAAAATATCAGATACTAGGTTCTTATGTTAAGTCTAACAAAAAAGAACATTCAAAGAGTGCAGAATATACTACAATTCTTTACTTTATTGATGAAACTGAAATCAATAAAAATATCAATAAAATAAAGGACATGGACTTATCATTTGGTATTATTAAAATAGATAATTTCGAAGATTCATTTCAGGTTATTTCAAATGATTCAAGAGCTATTATTTTGGCACAAGTTGAAAAATGCATATATGATTGGGCTCAGAAATACGATACTGTAATTGTGAAGTCAGAAAGAGACACTTATTATTGCATCACAAATCATAAGAATTTAAAAGAAATGGTTAACGACAAAATTTCTATACTTAATGAAATTAAACAAATAAAGATGCCAGATGTTATGCAAATAACATTAAGTATTGCATTTTCTAATGATGGTAAAACAAATATTGAAAAAATTGAATCTACAAATGCAGTAATAGATATAGCATTAGGCAGAGGTGGAGATCAAGCCATTGTAAAGATTGATGGAAAATATGAATTCTTTGGTGGCAGAACTAAAGAAGTTGAAAAGAGAACCAAGGTTAAATCAAGAATGGTTGCACAGGCTCTTACAAAATTAATCAGAGAGTCAGACAATGTTTTCATAATGGGACATTCACATGGCGATATGGATTCAATTGGCTCAAGCTTAGGTATTTATAGATTAGCCAAAACACTTGAAAAAGATGCTAAAATAATAAATGAAACAACAGGAATTGGAATAGATAATTTCCTAAATACAGCTAGAAAAAATGAAGAGTACTCAACATGCTTCATTAATTTGGAGCAAGCAAAACAATTGATTACAGAAAATTCTTTACTTGTTATTGTTGATACAAATAAGAAGAATTATGTAGAATTTCCAGAATTATTGGATGCCACAAAAAGAATAGTGGTAATCGATCACCATAGAAGAAGTACGGATTATATTGAAAACGCAATTCTAATATTCCATGAAGTATATGCATCATCTGCATCAGAACTAGTAACTGAAATAGTTTCGTACTCACAAGAAAAAGTTGAATTATCAGAAATTGAAATGGATGCATTATATGCAGGAATCATGCTTGATACAAAGAACTTTACTTTTAAAACTGGTGTACGTACATTTGAAGCAGCAGCATATTTACGTAAATGTGGTGTTGATATAATTAAAGTTAAGAAGTGGTTCCAAAGTGATTTACAAACATATCAAACAATTTCTGATATAGTTTCAAAATCAGAAATAATGAACAATAATATTGCAATTTCAGTGTATGATAAAGAAGATGAAAATGCAAATATTATTGCAGCAAAGGCAGCAGATGAACTTCTTACAATCGGTGGGATTACAGCATCATTTGTATTAGGAAAAATAGACAATACTGTTTATATAAGTGGACGTTCTATTGGTGAAATAAATGTTCAAATTATTCTTGAAAAACTAGGTGGAGGTGGACATATCACACTAGCAGGCGCACAACTTGAAAACATTAGCCTAGAAGATGCAAAACAAGAATTGATAAATAGAATAAATGAGTATTTATTTGAAATAGAAGAAGAATAAAACAAAAACTAAGGAGGATTTCAATGAAGGTTATTTTACTTGATAATATTAAAGGCGTAGGAAAAAAAGATGAAATAATTAACGCAAACGATGGTTATGCACGAAACTTTTTATTCCCACAGAAAAAGGCTGTTGAAGCAAACAATGCAAATTTAGCAAAGTTAAAAGCAAAACAAGATTCCAACAACTTTAAAAAAGAAGAGGAAAGAAAACAGGCTGAAGTTGTTAAATCCAAAATAGAAAAAATTCTTTTGAAGATTGAAGTTCAAGCAGGAGAGAATGGTAAAATATTTGGTGGTGTTACTTCAAAAGAAATTTCAGAACAATTAAAAAGCAAATATAATTTAGATGTTGACAAAAAGAAAATTGATTTAAAAGAAACAATAAAAACATTAGGAATGTTTGAAGTAAATATCAAATTGTTCGAAAATGTTGTTGCAAAATTAAAGGTTGATGTAATTGAAAAACAATAAAGTATTTTGGGGAGAAAAAATATGGAGATTCAAAAAATACCACCACATGATGAAGAAGCAGAAGAAGCAGTAATTGGAAGCATGTTAACAGATAAAGATGCCGTTGTTTCTGCTATTGAAGTTTTGAAATCAGATGATTTTTATAGAAATGATAATAAAACAATATTTGAAGCAATAATGAATGTATATGCTAAAGGCGAGCCTATTGATATTATTACAGTAAAAGATGAATTAACCTCAATGGAGAAACTAGATAGTGTTGGGGGACTTGAATATTTAGCATCATTACCTGATAAGGTTCCAACAACAGCAAATGCCGAAAAATATGTAAAAATAGTTGAAGAAAAATCATTGCTTAGAAGTTTAATAAAAACAGCAAATGATTTACTTGAAATGGGTTATGCTCAAACAGAAGAAATAGAACAAATAATGGATTCTGCTGAGAAAAAAATATTTGATATAATGCAAAGAAAATCTCAAAAAGGTTATTCTTCAATTAAAGATATTTTAGTTGATTCATTTTCAGAATTACAAGAATTATATAACAACAAACAACACATTACAGGTGTTGCTACAGGATTTCCTGATCTTGATAATAAGACAGCAGGATTACATAAATCTGAATTAATACTTATTGCTGCAAGACCAGCAATGGGAAAAACTGCTTTTGCTTTAAATATAGCAACAAATGCAGCATTAAAAGCCAATACACCTGTAGTTGTATTCAGTTTGGAAATGTCAAAAGAACAATGCGCAAACAGAATTTTATGTGCACAAGCAATGGTTGATAGTTCTAATGTTGGAAAAGGAGATATTACAGATGATGATTGGTCAAAACTTGCAGTAGCATCCGGAGAGCTTTCTGAGTCTGCAGGAATATATATTGATGATACACCTGGAATAACAGTTGCAGAAATTCGTGCTAAATGTAGAAAATTAAAACTCGAAAAAAATATTGGATTAATTATAATCGATTATTTACAGTTGATTTCAGGTTCTGGAAAATCTAATTCAAGAGAGCAAGAGATCGCAGAAATAAGTAGATCATTAAAAATATTGGCAAAGGAAATTGATGTCCCTGTAATTGCTTTGTCACAATTATCACGTGCTCCTGAAGCAAGACAAGATCACAGACCTATGCTTCAAGATTTAAGAGAGTCTGGATCAATTGAGCAGGATGCCGATGTTGTAATGTTTATTTATAGAGATGATTATTATAATCAACAAGCAGAAAATACAAATATTGCGGAAATAATTATTGCTAAAAATAGATCAGGTCCAACAGGAACTGTTGAGTTATTATGGATGCCATCATTCACAAAATTTGTAAGCAAATATAAAGAATAAAAAGAGAGGTTTCGTTTGAAAAGATTACATATTGTTGAGGAAAAATTTCTTAATACAGTTAAAGAAAATAATTTAATAAACGAAAATGATGTAATAGTAGTTGGGGTTTCAGGAGGCCCTGACTCTATTACTTTATTGACTTGCTTAAATAAATACAAAGAGAAATTTAAATGCAGATTAGTTGTTGCACATATCAACCACATGATAAGAAAAGATGCAAATGATGACGAAGAATTTGTAAAAGAATATTGCGAAAAATTAGATATTCCATTTTACTCAAAAAGAGCTGAAGTTGAAAAAATTGCTAAAGAAGAGAAAAAGGGAACAGAGGAAACTGGAAGAAAAATAAGATATGAATTCTTTGATGAAGTTGCAAAAAAAGAGAATGCAAATAAAATTGCAATTGCACACAATATGAATGATAATGCAGAAACAGTTCTACTTAACTTAATAAGGGGAAGCGGGATAAATGGATTAGAGGGTATCCAGCCATCAGAATATGGAAAATACATAAGACCATTAATCTATTGCAAAAGAGAAGAAATTGAAGACTATTGCAAAGTTAACAATTTAAACCCAAGAATAGATTCTACTAATAAAGAAAATATATACAAAAGAAATATTATAAGAAATCAGCTTCTTCCTTTTGTAAAAGAGATTAATCCCAATATCGTAGAAACATTAAGTAGAACCTCTATCATTGCTAAAGATAATGATGACTTTATAAAAAAAGAAACTGATATAGCGTTTAAAAAGATTTGCGATATTGAAAAAGACAAAAAGAATGACAGCCAAATTATAGAAATTAATTCAAGTGAATTTAATAAACTTGATACTATTATTAAGGAAAATTTGATTTTAAAAATATCAAATAAACTTTTTGGAAACTATAGAAATATTGAAAAAACTGATATTGATAGTATTATAAAAATGAGTCAAAATAATATTGGAAAAAAATATATTATGATTAATAAAAACTATAAGTTTGCTATTGATAAGGGAATTTTAAAATTTGAAAGAATATCATCTAGTAATTAATGTATGAATATCTTTAAAAATTAATTTTTTAAGATAAGGTTAAATGTCTCAAATCACAGATTTTAATGATACTATAAAAATTTATATTAAAGATAAATTAAATAATTCAAATAATAACTTAAAAAAATCAACAAAAGTTTATTAAACTATTGCTAAAAAAAATCTTTTGTGATAATCTAAACAAAAAGCTTTATGACAAAACGTAGGAGGAAATATAAGTGAAAGATAATTTTAAAACTATTGTAGTATGGCTAATAATTATTGTAATATCTATATTTGTTATTCCAACAATTTTAAATAATACAAGTAAAGAAATTACATATTCAGAATTAATTGAAGAAGTTCAAAAAAATAATGTTGAAAAAGTAACTATTGAATATGGTGGAGAAGAGGCAAGGGTCAAATTAAAAGATGACAACCTTGAGAAAACAGTAAACATACCAGATGTTGAAAATCTACTTGATAATTTAAATAGTGCAATGCAATCAAATTCAATAGAAGTTAACATAGAATCAGAACCATTTTTATTGATCGTTGCAAACATGTTAGTTCCAATTTCTTCATTGATTTTAATTTTATTGATTCTAATGCTATTTATGGGTGGAGGACAACGTCAAGCAAATGGAACAATGAGCTTTGGAAAGAGCAAAGCAAAAATGATTAATGGAAACTCAAAAAATAAAGTAACATTTGATGATGTTGCTGGTATTGATGAGGAAAAAGAGGAATTACAAGAGGTTGTTGAATTCCTTAAAAATCCAAAGAAGTTTACAGACATGGGTGCTAGAATACCAAAAGGTGTTTTACTAGTTGGTCAACCTGGTACTGGTAAAACTTTATTAGCAAAAGCAGTTGCTGGTGAAGCAGGAGTTCCATTCTTCTTTATCAGTGGTTCAGATTTTGTTGAAATGTTTGTTGGTGTTGGTGCTTCAAGAGTAAGAGATTTATTTGAAGAAGCTAAAAGAAATGCACCATCTATTATATTCATAGATGAAATTGATGCTGTTGGTCGCCAAAGAGGTGCAGGTCTTGGTGGTGGACACGATGAAAGAGAGCAAACACTTAACCAAATGCTTGTTGAAATGGATGGATTTACAGCAAACGAAGGTGTTATTGTAATTGCTGCTACAAATAGACCAGATGTACTTGATAAAGCATTACTAAGACCAGGAAGATTTGATAGACAAATAGTAGTTCCTGCTCCAGATGTAAAAGCAAGAGAGCAAATACTAGAAGTTCATAGCAGAAAGAAAAAGTTCGGCCCAGATGTTGATTTGAAACTTATTGCTAAAAATACTTCTGGATTTACAGGCGCTGATTTGGAAAACTTACTTAACGAAGCTGCTTTACTTGCAGCAAGAAGAGATAAAGTAGCAATTTCTCAAAGAGAAATTGAAGACGCAATGGTTAAGGTTACAATGGGACCTGAAAAGAGAACAAGAGTTAGATCTGAAAAAGATAAGAAGATTACTGCATATCACGAAGCAGGTCATGCAGTTTGCAGTAAATGTTTACCTACACAAGATGATGTACATGAAATTTCAATTATTCCTAGAGGTATGGCTGGTGGATACACTATGTATCAACCATCTGAAGACAAATCATTCATCTCAAGAACAGAAATGTATGAAAATATCATATCTTTATTAGGTGGTAGAGTTTCAGAAGAACTAAATATTGGAGACATTTCTACAGGCGCAAGCAATGATATTGAAAGAGCAACAAAAATTGCAAAGGCAATGTGCACTAAATATGGTATGAGTGATAGAATTGGAACAATTACACTTGGCTCTGATCAAGATGAAGTTTTCTTAGGAAGAGATTTTACTCAAGAAAAATCATATTCAGAAGAAACTGCTGGAGTAATTGATGAAGAAATCAAAAAGATTATCGATAGTGCTTATGTAAAAGCAAGACAAATCTTGAAAGAAAATCAAGATAAGATTGATAAAATTGCTGCAGTACTAATTGAAAAAGAAAAAATTTCTGGTGAAGAATTTGATAAAATTTTTGCAGGAGAAGAACAGTAAGATTATAAAAGATTAATCTCAAATACTAAATTTCTTATTTAGTATTTGGGATTTTTATTTATGATATAATCTTATTAAAATATTTATATGCATTTGAATCCTTTTTAAAATAATCAATTGAAAAATTTACTTTAATGTTTAATAAATGATAATAAAAATATAGCCATATATATGAATATATGGCTACATTATTATAATCTAACTTCTCATACGAATAAGAATTGCAATTGCTAATAAAATTAAAACAATACCTACTGCTATTAAAATAATATTTAATACGATATTAACATCGGAATTAGAAGAATTTGTATCATTTATATTATTTACACTTTGTATAACTGTTGAATTTGTTGTAGCAATAGTAGAATTAGATGCACGATTTGTTGAACTTGTACTATTAGAAGTTGAACTTTGCTCTACATTAGATTCATCTGTATTAGAAGTTGTATTTCTTAAATTTGCAATATTTGATGTGCTATTGCTTGTTACATTTGCTGCACTAACACTAGAAGCATTTACAAAATTAAAAGTTATTGATAATAAAACTAATATTATTAAAGTAGTATAAGTTAAAATTTTTTTATTTTTCATTTGTATCCTCCATAAGTTTTATATAATATTATTAAATGATATTTAAATTTAATATATCATTAAATATTTAATATGATAATAAAAAAATCATAAAAAGTCCATATGAATTTTATTAAAATTTTTTAAGAATAGGAAAGAAAAATATATAAAAGTGTCGTCGATTGAAAAAGTAAAAATAATTTTGAATGCAAAAATCTGACAAATGAAAAAACAAAAGAAATTTTATATATAAAAATCTGAATAAAATATTAAAAAAGTATTGACATTACGGCACTTTTTGAGTATAATAAAAATTACATAAGATTTGAGACAGAGTGGAAGCCAATTCCACTCTTTAAATTTGCTTTTTTATTATATTGATAAAAAATGATATTAAAATATTTTTAATTACCAGAAAATTAATTAATTTAATAATCTTAATTTAATAATCTTAATTTAATAATCTTAATTTAATAATCTTAATTTAATTATCTTATTTTTATAATCTCATTTTAATATGATTATTTTAAGACTATAATAATTATTGTTAAACGAAAGGAATTTTGATGACTACTATTGAAAAAAATGTATATGATATTGTTAATCCAATAATTGAAAAAATAGGTTACAATGTCTATGACATAATTTATGAAAAAGAGGGCAAAGATAACTATCTAAGAATTTTTATTGATAACGAGAAAGGTATTGATTTAAATGATTGCGAAAAAGTAAATGATGCAATAAATGATATTCTTGATGAAAAAGATCCTATAAAAAATCAATACATGTTAGAAGTATCATCTCCTGGAATTGAAAGAAGACTTCGTTCAAATGAACATTTGAAAAAGGCAATTGATAAAAAAATTGAAATACATACTTTTGAAAAAGTAGAAAATCAAAAAGTATTAATAGGCATTTTAAAATCTTATGATGAAGATTCAATTGTTATAGTACCTGTTGAAAACATGGAAAGCAACAATAAAAATAAAAAAGCAAAGAAAATGAAAAAAACAGAAGATTCAAATAATTACATAAATGAACAAGAGCCAAATAAAAACAGAACAACAATTGAAAGTCAAGAAAATGATAAAAGTATAAAAATTTCAAGAAAAAACATTTCAACTATGAAAATTGTTTTTGATTGGTAATATATTATAGAAAGAGGGAATTGAAAAAATGAAAAGAAAATCTACAAAAATTCAAAACAATGAAATTGATACAGAAGAACTATTAGAGGCAATGGATGAGCTTGAAAAGGAAAATGGAATAGACAAAAAAATATTACAAGAATCTATTGAACAAGCATTAGTTATTGCATATAAAAAGAATTTCGATTGCAATGATGAAAATATTAAAATAGTTCTAGATGATGAAAAAAATTCTGGAAAGAAAATGCACGTGTATCAAGAGAAAACTGTTGTTGATAAAGTAGAAGATGACAAACAAGAAATCAGCCTTGAAGATGCTAAAAAGTATGACAAAAATACTAAAGTTGGAAATGTAATTAACATTGAATTAATTCCAAAGGAGTTTGGTAGAATTGCAGCTCAAACAGCTAGACAAATTGTTACACAAAAAATAAGAGAGGCTTCAAGAAATGTTATATTTAACACATTTGCTGATAAAAAAGGCGAAATAATAACAGGACTTGTACAAAAAAATAATGGAAATGCAGTTGTACTTGATTTAGGTAAAATCGAAGGAATTATGCCTAAAAGAGAACAAATTCCTGGCGAGAAATATGAAGTAAATGATAAAATAAAAGCATGTATAATTAGTGTTGAAAAAGGATTTAAAGGATCAACACAAATCATTGTTTCAAGATCTAGTACTGAATTTGTAAGAAGATTATTTGAAATTGAAATTCCTGAAATCTATGAAGGTGTTATTGAAATAAAGAGCATTTCAAGAGAAGCTGGTTCAAGAAGTAAAGTTGCAGTTTATTCTCCAAATCCAAATATCGATCCAGTTGGTTCATGTGTTGGACAAAAAGGAATTCGTATCCAAAATATTATAAATGAATTAAATGGAGAAAAGATTGACGTAATTGAATGGAATGAAGATCCTTCAATATTTATTTCAGCAGCATTGTTACCTGCACAAGTTTTAGCAGTTGATATTAAAGAAGATGAAAAATTTGCTGAGGTAATTGTACCAGATGATCAACTTTCACTTGCAATAGGTAAAGCAGGACAAAATGCAAAATTAGCAGCAAGATTAACATCTTGGAAAATTGATATTAAGAGTGAATCTCAATTTAGAGAAATAATTGCTAAAAAGCAAGAAGAAGAAGCAAATTCAGTTGAAGAAGAAATAAATGCAAAAGAATAAATAAAAAATATTTTCAAATTAACATGGGGGTATGATTTTGAAGAAAGATAAAAATATTAAAACAACAGGGCAAGTTATAATTAGAAGAGAAGTTATTGTTGATGATGATGAACAACAAAAGCGTAATAATGAAAAGAATGCAGCTAAGACAAATAAAGCAGGAATAGGTTTTGTTCAAAAAAGAAATAGAGATTATAACATAGTTTATAGGGAGAAAACTACTAAACCTATGACTGTTAGTGAACTTTTTGGAATAAAGAAAAAGGAAGAACCTAAAAAAGCTGAAACAAAAAATGAAGAAATTAAATCTGGAGCTTCTAATCAAACTCAAAGCACAGAAACTAAGACTATCACAAGCACAAGTGCTAACAGAGTAGTAGTTGACAAAGAAATAAAAGGTGATTCTCACAAAACAGATAATAGGTTTTCTAAAACTAGTTTTGACAGAAGAAGTACAGATAAAAACTTCGCACCAAGAGGCAGAAAGGAATTTAATAGAGCATCTGAATTTAACAAAAATGAATCTAAATCTAGAATGCAAAATAATAACAGACATTTTTCAAGTGATAAAATGACTGATATTAGTGATGAGTTTGTTGAAAAAGAAAATCAAAGAGATTATTCAAATAAGATGATTGATAAGCAAAAAGCTAATCGTAATTTTGATGATAACAAAAAACAAGCAAAATCAAGAAAGCATTCTGAAGAAGAATTTAGTGAAGGTAAATTAAGAAACTTAAAGCAAATAAATAATGTTTCAGATATGTTTAATGATCAAGATGATAGCATGCTTGATTATTATGATTTGACTACTGCTAGAGGCAGAAGAAGTAAGAAAAAATCAAAGAAATCAGACGGTAGAAGCAAACAAAAAATATTTGAACTTAAAGAAATAACAATTCCAAGTTCAATTTCTGTAAAAGATTTGGCAACTGAATTAAAGAAAACAAGTACTGATGTTATCAAAAAGTTGATGGAATTAGGAATAATGGCAAACATTAACCAAAATCTTGATTTTGATACTGCTTATTTGGTTGCTGATAGTTATGGTGTAACTGCAACTAAGAAAGATGAAGTAAAAGATGAGGATATTCTATTTGATGACTCTGAAGATAAAGAAGAAGATTTACTTCCACGTCCTCCAGTAGTTGTTGTAATGGGACACGTAGACCATGGTAAAACATCTTTACTTGATGCAATTAGAAAAACTAATGTTATTGAGGGAGAAGCAGGTGGAATTACACAACATATTGGTGCATACAAAGTACATGTTAAAGATAGAGAAATTACATTCCTAGATACCCCAGGACATGAAGCATTTACAAGTATGCGTGCAAGAGGTGCACAAATAACAGATATTGCAATTTTAGTTGTTGCAGCAGATGATGGTGTAATGCCTCAAACAATTGAAGCAATTAACCATGCAAAAGCAGCAGATATTCCAATTATTGTTGCAATAAACAAAATAGATTTACCAAATGCAAACCCTGAAAAAGTTAAACAAGAATTAATGAAATATGATTTAGTTCCAGAAGAATGGGGTGGAGATACTGTATATACAGAAATATCTGCAAAGAATAATATCGGAATTGATAACTTACTTGAAATGGTATTACTTGTTGCAGATATGAAGAACTTGAGAGCAAACCCTAACAGACAATCTAAAGGTACTGTTATTGAAGCTAGACTTGATAAAGCAGAAGGACCAGTTGCATCAGTATTAGTACAAAGAGGAACATTAAATATTGGAGATACAATTATTTTAGGAACATCAATTGGTAGAATTAGATCTATGAAAAATGATAAAGGCAAGAATGTAAAAAAAGCCGGACCTTCAACACCAGTTGTTATCACAGGTTTAAGTGAAGTACCACAAGCAGGCGATATATTCTACGAAGTAAAGAATGAAAAAGTTGCAAAACACTTAATTGAAAAGAGAAAACTTGAATTAAGAGAAAAAGAAATTGCAAACAATAATGTTGTTACATTAGATAATTTATTTGACAAAATGGAAACAGAAAACTTGAAGGTACTTAATATTATTGTTAAAGCAGATGTTCAAGGAACTGCAGAAGCATTAAAAACATCACTTGAAAAATTATCTAATGATGAAGTTAAAGTAAAAGTATTACACTCAATTGCTGGTGGTGTAAACGAATCAGATGTTGAACTTGCAAAAGCTGCAAATGCAATTATAATTGCATTTAATGTTAGACCAGTTGGTGGAGCAAAGAAATTAGCGGAAACATTGAAGGTTGAAATCAAACAATACTCAGTTATTTATAGAGCATTGGAAGATGTTCAAGATGCAATGAATGGAATGCTTGAACCAGAATACAAAGAAACAGTTATTGGTAATGCAGAAGTTAAACAAACATTTAAAATCACAAATGTTGGTACAATTGCAGGTTGCTATGTTACTGATGGAAAAGTTGCAAGGAATGCAGGTGTAAGAGTTATACGTGAAGGCGTTGTTATACATGATGGAAAACTTGTATCATTAAAGAGATTCAAGGATGATGCAAAAGAAGTATCTGCTGGATTTGAATGTGGTATTCAAATTGAAGGATTTGATGATTTACAAGTTGGAGATACAATTGAGGCATTCATAAAAGAAGAAATTAAGAGATAAAAGGAAATTTTAATAATGAGAAAAAATACTAATAGAATGGAAAAAATCAACAGCGAATATAAAAGAGAATTGAGTCAAATAATTTCTTATGAAGTTAAAAACTCAAAGATAACAGGAATGGTTTCAGTTACAAAAGTAAAAGTCACTCCTGATTTGAGATATGCCAAAGTATATGTAAGTATATTCAATTCTAAAAATGTTAAGAAAACATTGGAGGGATTGAACGATGCAGAAGGATTTATTAGAAGCAGAGTAGCACAAGAAATTAATTTACGTATTACACCAGAACTTTCATTTGTATATGATGATTCAGAGGAACAAGGCGAAAGAATTGATAGAATTTTAGCAGAATTAAAAAAAGAAGATTCAAAAATAAAAAATTCTAACAATCAAAATAGTTGAAATAAAATTTTAAATAAACAAATTTTTAAATTTATTTATAGGGGAGATAAGATGTCAACTTTAGATGGAATATTAAGTGAAATAGAAAAAGCAAAAAACATTGTAATTTTAGCACATGAAAATCCAGACGGAGATGCAATTGGATCAGCACTTGGATTATGCTTAGCATTAAAAAATGAAGGAAAAAATGTAGAAGTTGTTATTCCTGCATATCCAAAAGTATTTTCTAATTTGCCAGGAACAGAATATATTTTGCAAGAAGGCACAAGAGAAAAATATGATTTGGCTATAGCAGTTGATTGTGCTACAATAAAATTATTAAATGGTTGGGCAAACTATTTCGAAGATGCAAAAAAGACAATCGTTATTGACCATCATAGTACTAATGCAATGTATGGAGATATTAACTATGTTAATTTTGCTGCACCAGCTTGTTGCCAAGTTCTTTATGAAATGTTTCAATACTATAAATGGGACATTACAAAAGAAATTGGAACATGTTTAATGAACGGAATAATAACAGACACAGGAGGATTTCAATATTCTGGAGTTTCTGTAGAAACTTTTGAAATTGCATCAGAACTTTTGAAAAAAGGAATTAACATTTCAAAAATTTACAAACAAGCAATGGAAACACATTCTAGAGCAAGTTTTGAATTAAAAAAAATTGCTTTAGACAGAATGGAATTTCTTGATGATGGAAAAGTTACATTTACATATATAAGCAAAAAAGATGAAAAGAAAGTAAATGCTCAAAATGGAGATTACGAAGGAATTGTAAATGAGGGCAGAGGCATTGAAGGTGTAGAAGTATCAATCTTTTTACATGAAACAGATAAAGGGTACAAAGCATCTCTTAGATCTAATGAATATGTTAATGTATCAGATGTGTGCTTGATGTTTGGAGGTGGAGGACATCCAAAAGCAGCAGGTGCTACAATGGAAGGAACTCCAAAGCAAATAAAGAAAAAACTTATTAAGGAAATAGAGAGACAATTAAAATAATGGATGGAATATTAATTGTTGATAAAAAAGAAGGACTTACTTCTTTTGACGTTGTTAGAGATGTACGCAAAGAATTTAATACAAAAAAAGTTGGACACGTTGGAACCCTTGACCCTATGGCTACAGGGGTTCTTGTGGTATTAATTGGAAAAGCAACAAAACTTTCTGATTATTTAATGTTACATGATAAAGAATATATTGCTGAATTAAAACTTGGAATTAAAACTGATACAGGAGATAGAACTGGAAAGATAATAAATGAAGACAATAATTTTTCTTTGAAAAATATTCAAGAAAAAGAAGTACTAAAAATTTTAAATTCATTTTTAGGAGAACAAGATCAAATTCCGCCAATGTATTCTGCAATCAAAGTCAATGGAAAAAAACTTTACGAACTAGCTAGAAACAATATAGAAATAGAAAGAAAACCAAGAAAAATAAATGTTTTTAGTATTGAAATTTGTAAAATAAATTATGATGAAAATATAATTACTTTCAAAGTTTCTTGCTCAAAAGGAACATATATACGTACATTATGTGAAGACATTGCAACTAAATTTGGTACTGTTGGGACAATGAATAATTTAAGAAGAACAAGAGTTGGAAATTTTAAAATAGAAGAAGCAGGTAAAATAATTGAATTTGAAAATATTTTGAATTACATTTATAAAGAACCTGTAAAAGTTTCAATTTATGATAGTAAAAATTATGAAAAATTTTTAAATGGTATTGAACTAAAAAATGAGAATTATAAAACTTTATGTAATGTAGAAGAAAAAAATATATCGCAAGAAAAGTTGTGTAATATATATTTTGAAGACAGATATCTTGGAATAGGAAAAATAAAAAATCAAAATATAAAGAGAGATATTATTTTATAAAAATTGGGAGAAAATAATGACTAAGGAAGTTAACTTAAAAACAAAAGAAAAAGATAATTTTGATAATGAAGAAATAAAATTATTTCTTATATACACTATTATTGGAATAATTGCATTAATTGCAAGATTATTTTTTATTAGTTTTGAAGGAAATGATTATATTCTTTTCTTGCAGCCTTGGTTTGACAAAATAAAAGAAAATGGTGGTATTTTAGGCATAAAATCTTATGATGGAGATTATGAACCATTATATGTTACAATATTAGCTTTATTAACATATGCTCCAATAAGTAGTTTATTATCCATAAAAATTGTTTCAATAATTGGAGACTACATTTTAGCTTTTTCATGTGCTCAACTAGTTGGAATTTTAGCAAAAGATAAGAAAAATGTTGAAAAATTTAAAATAATTACATTTGCTATTATTCTATTTTTACCAAATGTGGTTATAAATGCTTCTATGTGGGCACAATGTGATTCAATTTATACAGCATTTATAATATTAGCTTTTTGCAAATTATTTGAAAAGAAATATAATAAAATGTTTGTATTTCTTGGAATAGCGTTTGCTTTTAAATTACAAACAATATTAATCTTACCATTATTTGTTACACTATATTTTGCAAAAAAGGATTTTCATTGGTATCAGTTTTTAATAATACCGGTAATGCTAGTTGTTTGCGCTTTACCTGCAATTTGTGTTGGAATGCCTTTTTCAAAAATATTCACATGCTTCTTTACCCAAGTTTCTGAATATAGTGAGTATTATGTATTAAACTTTCCAAATATTTATAATATACTTGTACTTAGAAACTTGCCACTTGAATCAAAAGATATTATGAAAATAGGCGTAGTAATAACACTATTTATAGATTTTTTGATTTTTATATTTACGTTAAAAAACAAAGAAAGACTTAACAATGAAAATATTATTCTTCTTTCAATTGTATTTTTAACTATAGAAACATTCTTACTTCCAAAAATGCATGAAAGATATTTATTTGTAGGAGAAATACTTTCAGTGATTTATGCAATTACATATTTGAAAAATTTTGTACCTACAATTTGGTTGAACTTTCAAGCATTTATAATGTATTTAATTGTATTAAGTTATAAATTTGACAAGTTTTATTTCCAATTTAACAGAAGGTTCAAGTGCAAAAATAGCTTCTTAACAATATTTTCATTAATATTTGCAATGGTAGTTTTATATTATTTAATATACTACGTATGTAATTTAAAGAAAAATAAAAACTTGAGTAAAGAATGAATAAAAGAATAAGAATAAAAAATAAATTTTGAAAACTTTATATTTTCAAAATTTATTTTTTTGTAAATTAATATTCAAATACAAATTTATTAATATATTCAAAATAAAAAATCCCGCCATGGCCGTAAGTTTGGATGTTTTAAGAGCCTGCTTTCACAGGTGGGTGTCTTGTTGAATGCTAATGGGCTTCTTATTCGGAATAAGCATGCACGCCACATTCAAAGGCAGACTCCCTTTAATCTTATTTGTTGGTTCTAAAAATCCAAATTTCGCGCACCGGGCAGGAATAGTTTACATGTCAATAAATCAAAAGTAAATAAAAATATTTATAATAAAATCAACATTATATAAAAAGTAAAAGATTATTATTTAGTTAATATTTTAATTAGAGTACAATTCACAAATGAAAGAAGTGGACTCTTTAATTAAATAATTAAGTAGTAATTAACTAATACTTAATTACTAAACTAATTATAAAATATCATATCAATATGAAAAAATCAATAGATTTTTTTGAATTATATGTGAATACTTTGTGAATCAAAATATTTATTACATATGTGAAAAACATATAATATAAAAAATAGTTATGATTGCTTTAAATAACATAAGAAGACTTTTTTTATAGAAACATAATAGTAATAAAAAATTAACATAAATGTAATAAACACTCAAAAACCTTTTAATATGTGCTTTTTACGATATATCAATATTTTATAACATTTACAAACAAATACAACTAATATAAACTTACTTAGTAAACTTGCGCATTTTGGGTTTTAAATTAAAAGAATAAAAGAATATTTTAAAATTTGTTTACTTAAAAAATTATAATAAACAAATGATTATAAATGAAATTTTAAAAGCCCAAAAGCTATTAAATATTGCAAGAAATGGAGAAATGAAATATGAAAAAAGACATTAATGAAGAAATAACAGAAGAGGGTGGAATAACATTACTAGCACTTATTATTACAATTGTAATATTATTAATTTTAACGGGAGTATCAATAAAAACAATAAACAACTCTAAATTAATAGAAAAAACTGCAGATGCCACAAAAATTTATAATGAGGCAGAAACCAATGAAACAAATACATTGCAAGAATATGAAAATATTTTAGATGATATTAATAATACTCAAACTGTTGGTGATTTTATTGATGAAATACAAATAGGTGATACTATTTATTATGAGCCTCAAAACAAAGAGAGTTATATTGCAAATGATACTGACACTGGTAGAGTACCAGGCCAAATTTCAGGAGATAGTACAAGTGCAAATCAAAATTTAACTGCGGAAAATTGCAAATTAACAAATTGGAAAGTATGGAAGATAGATAAAAAATCTAGAACAATAGAAATAGTATCTACTGAGCCAACAAAAGCTTATTTAATATTGCAAGATGCAAATGGCTATAACAATGGACCAGAAATATTAAATAGTATATGTGATAAAATGTATTCAGATCGTGATAAAGGCATAAATTCAAGAAGTATGAATGCATATGATATCGTAGAAAAAGTTGAAGAAAAAACAAATATAAAGTATGAATCAACTGAATGGATTAGTTCTATTAGAAGCATAGACCTTTCTAAATATAAATCAGATACATATAACTACAATGGCAGTTATTATGATGAAGAGGATGCTACAAATATAAACATAGAACCTCTTTTTGTACCAAATATTTATGGAACTGACTCAGAAGTAAATATAATTGGAAAATCAAAAGATGATATTAATTGTACAGATAAAAATATTGTATCAGGTACCTCTGAAAGAACAAAATTTACATTTAGAAATAGTTCTTTTTGCATTGCAACAAAAAACGAAATAGATGATACTTTATTTGACATAATAAAATCAAGAGCTAGTTGGTTAGCATCTCGTAGTATGAATTTTAAGACAAACACATCAGGTACAACAACTACTATTGATGGTATATATTACAATATGATGGGGCTTGGCAATGATGGAGTTATTGCTAATTATGCAGTATATCATTCAGGAAACAAGAATCAAGCTGGTGGCTATCAAATTTCACCAATTGCATCATTAAGTTCATCAACAAAATTAAAAAGAGTAAATGAAGCTAAAAACGGATATAAGTGGTTGATAAAATAAATATAGTTATAGAATATAAAAACAAGTCATTTTAATGACTTGTTTTTTGTGTATAAAAATGATAAAATGCTCTCAACAATTAATTTAATTATGAGGAGCAAATATGCTTAATGGAAAATTTGTGCACTTACATGTGCATAGTGAATTTAGTTTGCTAGATGGAGCAAACAGAATAAAAGATTTACCAGTTAGAGCAAAAGAATTAGGAATGGACGCTATGGCTATTACTGACCATGGTGTTATGTTTGGCGCAATTGATTTTTACAAAGAGTGCAAAGCAAATGGAATTAAGCCTATTATCGGATGCGAAGTATATGTTGCTCCTAGAAAAATGACTGACAAGGACCCTTCACTAGATACAAAATACAACCATTTAATTTTGCTTGCAAAAAATAATGATGGCTATAAAAACCTAATTAAATTAGTTTCATTAGGCTTTACTGATGGTTTTTATTATAAACCACGTATTGATAAAGAAGTACTTGAAAAATATCATGAAGGAATTATTTGCTCAAGTGCTTGTTTAGCAGGAGAAGTTGCTTCAGATATTTTGAATGATGATATGGAATCAGCTGAAAAGGCAGCACTTTGGTATAAGAGTGTGTTTGGAAAAGATTATTATTTGGAAATTCAAAACAACGGAATTAGCAAGCAAGTATTGGTTAATCAAAAATTAATTCAAATTGCAAGAAAATTGGACATTCCACTTGTCGCAACAAATGATTCACATTATTTAAAAAAAGAAGATGCATATAATCACGAGGTATTACTATGTATACAAACTGGAAAAAGAATGTCTGATCCAGATAGAATGAAGTTTGACACAGATGAACTTTATATAAAATCTCCAGAAGAAATGATAGATTACTTTAAAGAAGTTCCTGATGCTATTGAAAATACAGTAAAAATTGCAGAAGAATGCAATGTTGAATTTGAATTTGGACATACAATTCTTCCTAATTATGATGTGCCAAAAGAGTATGCTACACATTATGATTATTTAAAAAAATTGGCTGATGACGGCATAAAGAAAAGATATGGTGAAAATCCTACAAAAGAAATATTGGACAGAGAAGAATATGAACTTAGTGTAATTAAGAAAATGGGATATGTTGACTATTTCTTAATTGTATGGGACTATGTACATTATGCTAAATCACACGACATACCAGTAGGACCTGGGAGAGGCTCTGGAGCTGGTTCTATTGTTGCGTATGCAATTGAAATAACAGATATTGATCCAATAAAATATCAACTTATTTTTGAAAGATTCTTAAATCCTGAAAGAATAAGCATGCCAGATTTTGATATAGATTTTGATTTCGAAAAAAGACAAGATGTAATAGACTATGTTGCTAGAAAATATGGTCAAGACCATGTTACACAGATTATTACCTTTGGAACAATGGCTGCAAAAATGGTTATTAGAGATGTTGCAAGAGTACTTGATTTTCCGTATTCAGAGGCTGATAAACTTGCAAAAATGATACCTTTTGAACCACACATTACAATTGCTAAAACAATGGAAATGAACTCTGAATTTAGAGGATTATATGAAAATGATCCAGAAGTTCACAAATTATTAGATATTGCAATGGCTCTTGAGGGCATGCCAAGACAGGCTTCAACACATGCTTGCGGAATTATTATTGCAAGAGAACCTGTTGTAAATTATGTTCCTTTATATGCAAGAGATGGCGTAGTTTCAACACAATACATTATGACAACTTTGGAAGAATTAGGCCTTTTGAAAATGGACTTTTTGGGACTTAGAACTCTTACTGTTATTAGAGATTGTATTGACCTTGTAAAAAAGAATAGGGGAATAGATGTAAAATTCGATACCGAAATGAATGATCCAAAAGTTTATAAATTATGGCAAGATGGTAATTCTGTAGGAATATTCCAATTTGAATCACAAGGCATGACAAACTTTATGAAAGAATTAAAACCAGATTGTTTGGAAGACATTATCGCTGGTGTTTCTTTATATCGCCCTGGACCAATGGACCAAATACCAAGATATATAGCAAATAAAAAAGATCCAGAACATGCAGTATATACACATCCAAGTTTAAAACCCATATTGAACACTACTTATGGTTGCATGGTTTACCAAGAACAAATTATGCAAATAGTTAGATCATTGGCAGGCTATTCATTAGGAAGAGCCGATCTCGTTCGTAGAGCAATGGGTAAGAAGAAACTTGATGTAATGGCTAAGGAAAGAGAAAATTTTGTACATGGAAAACTTGATGAAAATGGAAATGTTGAAATTCCTGGATGTGTAAGAAATGGAATTGATGAAAAATCAGCCAACAAAATTTTTGATGAAATGGCTGAATTTGCAAAATATGCATTTAACAAATCACATGCTG
>CAYWAH010000012.1:0-26044 GCA_964456505.1 uncultured Clostridium sp.
CCAGGACCTTGATTGTATCCTGTAGCTCCTGTTAAATATAATGGTGTTGCAGTTGAATCTGAACTTAATATTTCTATTTTATTATTTGTACTATCAATTTTCCATACTTTCCATGTTGTTACATTACTATTTGACGTTGTAAATGATTGTGAACTTGAGTATCCAGAATTTGCTGTTGCAACTGTTGAGGTTCTACCTGTTGGTGGAGTATAACTTACTGTATCTCCAACTTTTATCAATTTATTTTTAATTGCATCTGCTACTGTTGGATTTGTCTTTATTACTTTGCTTTTAGAGCTTGAATTTCCAACTTTATCAGTTACTTTTACTGAAATCGTATAATCTTTATATGATGTTAGTGAAGTTGTATTAAATGCTGAGTTTACGCAATCATGCTGAAAATATTGATTTTACTGGACTTTTTAAAAAATAAAAAAATTCTCTAAAAAAGCTAATTATAAATCAAATAAAAACTAATCTATCAAATATAAATTTAAAAACGTAAAATTTCTAAACGAAAATTTTATAAAGGACAATTTTCTAAAAGATAATTTCATAAAAAAATAAATTCCAAATTCGTTGAAAATGAAAACACGTAATAGTATAATATAGTCAATAAGCTTAATATAATTATAATATTTTAACTAAGAATAAGTTTATTAAAAATATTTTAACTAAAAATTAATTATTAAAATTTTTCTATAACTAAAAAGGAGAGGAGAATGCTAATTTATTATTTTAGATATTTAATTTGGCTTGCAGTGTTGCCAGTTATAAGATTATGCAATTACGTAAATTCAAAAGATTCGAGCGAAGAGCCACAATACGTTCTTAGAAAATTTTTTATACTTGGCATATTGTCAACAGTTCCAGCAGGATTAATCGAAAGTTATATGTCAACGATACTTCCAGATGACTTAACTGTTTTTGCAAATGAGGGATATTATGCGCTTTTTGTAAACGTACTTTTGGGAGTTGGAATTGTTGAGGAATTGTGCAAATATTTGATTGTCCTTTTTTTAGGGTATCGCAATGAAGAGTTTAATCAAACTTATGACATCGTGGTTTATTCTGTGTATACTTCTCTTGGTTTTGCTTGCTTTGAAAACCTTATGTATGTTTTTGAGGGTGGAATTAGTACAGCACTTTTGAGAATGTTTACTGCTGTGCCAGGTCACGCTTGTTTTGGAGTAATTATGGGTTACTTTTTCAGCAAGGCAAAGAAAAGAGGACTTAAAAGAGATTTCTTTGGAGAAGTAATTTACATCATTCTTGCGCTTATTGTCCCAGCAATTTTGCACGCAATTTATGATTCACTTGTTATGTCTGAAAACGAGGAACTATTCTTGATTTGGATTATTTATGTAATTGGTCTTTTTGCCGTTTCTTATGGAGAGGTTAACAGAATGTCTGACAACAACGAGACATTTAGATAGAAAAATAATATTGATGGAAAGATATAAATAATAAATGAATATATAAACAAGATAAAATTGAAATGACAGAACAATTTGATTTTTTCGTAAAGGGAAAAATGTAAAAGCAATTTTGTAAAACAAATGAAAAATTTTAAATAAATTGAATTTTTTTATTGAATAATGCTTGATTTTGATATATAATGGGGCAAAATTTATTAGGAAAAGAGAAGGGTATTATGAAGTATACATTAGTAAAAGATCTATATCGCGATAGTGAAAAATATTATGACAAAGAAATTAAAATAGCTGGTTGGGTTCGTACTTTAAGAAGTTCAAAAAATTTTGGATTTATCGAAATCAACGATGGCTCATTTTTTAAAAATGTTCAAGTTGTTTTTGATACAACAATAGATTATTTTGATGAAGTTTCAAAGGCTACAATCAGTTCTTCACTTATCATTAGTGGTAAATTTGTAAAAACTGAAAATGCAAAGCAACCTTTTGAAATTCATGCAACATCAGTTGAAATTTATAATTTAGCAGATACTGATTATCCAATTCAAAAGAAAAATACAAGTTTTGAATTTTTGAGAACACAAGCACATTTACGCCCTAGAACTAATACATTTAGTGCTACTTTTAGAGTTCGTTCTTTGCTTTCATATGCTATACATAAGTTTTTTCAAGAGAGAGGTTTTGTATATGTTCATACACCTTTAATTACTGGAAGCGATGCAGAGGGTGCAGGGGAGATGTTCAATGTATCTAACTTTGATTTCAAGAATGTCCCACTAGATAAAGATGGAAATGTTGATTTTACAAAGGACTTCTTTGGAAAAAATTCCCACTTAACTGTTAGTGGTCAACTTGAGGCTGAAACATATGCAGAAGCTTTTAGAAATGTTTACACATTTGGACCAACATTTAGAGCAGAGGATTCTAATACTGTAAAACATGCTGCAGAGTTTTGGATGATTGAGCCTGAAATGTGCTTTGCAGATTTAACTGATATGCTAGATACGGCAGAGGCTATGGTTAAATATATTATTTCTTATGTTTTGGAAAACGCTCCTGAAGAAATGGATTTCTTCGAGAAGAGAATTGCTCCAGGACTTTTGGAAAAATTGAATACTACTATCAATGAAGATTTTGGAAGAATAACATACACTGATGCAATCAAGGAACTTGAAAAACACAATGATGAATTTGAGTTCAAAGTTTCTTGGGGAGTTGACATTCAAACAGAACATGAAAGATATTTGAGTGAGAAAATTTTTGGAAAACCTGTATTTGTTACAGATTATCCAAAAGACATAAAAGCATTTTATATGAAACAAAATCCAGATGGAAAAACAGTAGCTGCTTCTGACTTATTGGTTCCAGGTATTGGAGAATTGATAGGTGGAAGCCAAAGGGAAGAGGATATCACAAAATTAAAAACAAGAATGAAAGAACTTGGATTAAACGAAAAAGATTATTGGTGGTATCTAGATCTTCGTAGATTTGGTAGTGTAGAGCATTCTGGATTTGGTCTTGGATTTGAGAGAATGATGATGTATACAACAGGAATGCAAAATATCCGTGATGTAATTCCATTCCCAAGAACACCAAACAATTGTGAATTCTAGAAATTATAAAATCAAAGAGTTTAAGATATTAAAGCTCTTTGATTTTTTTATTTATATATAAAAAAAGTAAATGAAATTGTGAATTTTATTTTATAAATAATTTAATAAGAATAAAAAAATAATAGAAGAATCCTTATACAAAATATAAAGCAAAAAAATAAAGTCTTTTTAAAAGACTTTATTTTTTATAAAATTTAAATAATTAGTTATTTAGTAAATCACTCAAATTTGTTACATTTTTTGTTGAATTTGCACTTGTAGAATTTGTTAAAGCATTTGTTACTTTATTTTGAACTGAATTTGTTGAAGCATTTTCATCTGAAGCATTAAGTCCTACTTCATTAGTTGAAAGTCCATTTGTATTGTCATTATCTTCATCTGCTTTTTGAATAGATGCCAACATATCAACAACTTCAAGTCCTGTAGAATAATCTATAGATGTATCAGTATTTGACAATGTAAATTGGAACATAACATTATCATCAGGTAAAACTACTAAATAATATCTGTAAATTGTTGTTCCATCTAATATATCAAAAAAGGTATAATACAAATCATCTTTTGATATAAATCCATCATTAGGTGTTTCCATTTGTAAGTTAGCGCCAGATGCTTGAGAACTAAATTGATTTATTATCATTTCATATAATGCAGATCTTCCATTATCTGTTTTGAAGTCAGCACCTAATTGAGAAGCATTATAGTTCATTGCATATTGTAAAGAATATGTGTCATAAACTAATGACTTACTTTCTTCATCATCTGTCCATTTTGTTGAATCATAATCAAAACTATATTCATTATTATCAAAATAATATTGTTCAATTTCTGGTTGTTCTTGCTGAGAAGCTATGGTATTATTTGAACTTGTTTTTGCCTTATTTTTTGAAGATAATTTAAAACCTAATATAATAAACAAAGCAATAATTGCAACAGCTAAAGCTACAACTAAAACAATTGTAAAAATTTTCGTATTTTTATCCTTTACCTTATCTGATTCATTAATATTTTGAGCATTGTTTTGATCAAAATAATTTGGATTAGAAATTTGTGGATTTTGACCTTCAAAATTTGCATTATTAAACTGTGGTTGATTATTATAGTTTGCTCCATTAAACTGAGAGTTTGGAACTTCATAATTTGAACCATTTTGATTTTCAAAATTTGTTCCATTGAATTGTGCTTGATTATTATAGTTTGTTTCGTTAAATTGAGCATTTGAATCATAATTATTATTAAATTGACTTTGATCTTGATTCATATATGGTGCTTGTACACCATTTGACTCAGAATTCATATATGGTGTTTGATTCATATTATTCATATATGGATTAGTATAAGCATTAGCATCAGGTTGTTGCATTACAGGTTCTTGATTTATAGCATAATTATTAATTTCATTTGCTTGATTAGCATTGACACTTGCGGGCTCGTTATTTGTAACAGGTTGAGATTGTTGCTCTTGAGCATAATTAAAACTTGCATTTGCTAATATTGGATTAATAGGAGCACCTGCAACATTATTAGTATTATTTGCTATTTCAGTTGAATCATCCATTGACGATTCTTGCATGTCATTCAAAACTGGTTGAATTGATTGTGTATTATCATTTCCACTTACTGATTGTGAATCTTGTGGATTATTTTGTGAAACAAATTGATCAATTGTGGTTTGTGAGTTATCAGTAACATTTGAATTGCTTATAGAATCCTGATTATTAACATAATTTGGATTTATATATGGAGCATATTCATTTATTTCTGAATTATTATCAGATGTTGCATCAGTATTATTTGTATCTACACCTGGCAAAACTATACTATTATCAGGTTCATTTGAAAAATTGTTTTGCTCAGATTGTACATCATTATTATCAGAACCAACACCTGGAAGTATAAAACCTTCATCATTATTATCTTCGTTCATTATTTTCCTCCTTATTTATATGTACCACATTATTATAAATTAAATAAAAAAATAATACAACAAAAAAGCACAAAAAAATTAAAAAAGTTACATATAATATACTAAATTAATTTTTTTAGAATTTGCACTGCATTAGTTGCGGCACCTTTGCGGATGTTGTCTGCAACACACCAAAAATTAATTCCTGATTTTACACTAAAATCTCTTCTTACTCTACCAACATACACCTTATCATTTCCTGAAACTTTTGTTGCAATAGGATATTTGTCATTTTCTCTTGAAAGCACAATTCCATCTGCATTTTCTAAAGTATTAAGTAGATCTTCCATTTTAAAATCATTTTCAAATTCGACATTTATGCTTTCTGAATGTGAGTTGAAAACTGGCACTCTCACGCAAGTTGCAGTGATTGGCAAATTTGGTCTTGCCAAAATTTTTCTTGTTTCGTTTATCATTTTTGTTTCTTCTCTTGTGTAACCATTTTCTTCGAATACGTCAATATGTGGTAAACAATTATTAAAAATAGGGTAATCAAATTTTGATAATTCATAGTTTGACGATTTTACAATATTCGAATCAACATTTTCATTTTGATATTCAAAATCATCAATTCCATTTTTTAAATCGATTATTCCGTTTCTTCCAGCACCTGATACTGCTTGATAAGTTGAGTAAACAATTCTTTTGATTTTGTATTTTTCATCTAGTGGCTTAAGCGCAACAACTGCTTGTATTGTGGAACAATTTGGATTTGAAATTATTCCATTGTTTTTAATTATTTCATTTGAATTTACTTCTGGCACAACAAGTGGTACAACAGGGTTCATTCTAAATGCATTGCTATTGTCAATTACGATTGTACCATGTTCTGCCGCTATTGGTGCAAACTTTTTTGCAACTTCAGAGCCTGCTGAAAATATTGCAAAATCAATGTGCTTGTTAAAGCTCTTTTCAGTTAACTCATCTATTTTATAAATTTTGTTCATGAACTTTATTTTTTTGCCTTTGGAATTTTTTGAGGCAAACAAGTAATATTTCCTGATTGGTAATTTTTCTTCTTCTAATTTTTTTAGAATGCATCTGCCAACAACACCTGTAGCACCTACAATTGCTAAACTATATTTTTTCATTTTACATTTCCTTTCTAATATTTTTTTATAAAAAAATAATCTAATTTCCTAATCTTACATATTGAAATTTTGCATAATAAAAATTATGTATTGAAATTTTATACTACATTAAAATAAATTTTTTCTTATATTTATTCTATGCAAGAATTGAAATTCTGTTGAATTTGAATAATAAAAATGATATAATATTTTTACAAAAATTTTTTATAAAATAGGTAGGAGAGAAAAATGAAAAAACCAGAATTATTAGCACCAGCAGGTTCGTTCGAAAAAGCAAAAGAAGCATTTCAATATGGAGCAGATGCCATTTATTGTGGAACAGGTTCTTTGTCTTTAAGAAGCAGAGCAGATGTAGATGATGATGATTTGAAAAAAACAATTGAATATGCACATATCATTGGTAAAAAAGTTTATACAACAATAAATATTTATTCGCCAGATAGCATGTATAAAGACATTGAAAAACAAGTCAAAATGCTTGATGAAATCCATGTTGATGCGATAATTGCTTCAGATGGAGGAGTAATAGATTTAATCAAAAATATTGCACCAGACATTCCAATTCATGTGAGTACACAAGCAAATACTTTAAGTGCACACTCTGCCAATTTCTGGTATAAAAATGGCGCAAAGAGAATTATACTTTCAAGAGAAATGAACAAGGAAGACATAAAATATTTGATTGAAAATATTCCTTCAGATTTGGAAACAGAAATATTTATACATGGAGCAATATGCTGGGCATATTCTGGAAGATGCTATTTAAGTGATTTTATGGCATCAAGAAATGCCAACCTTGGTGACTGTGCTCAAAGTTGCAGATGGGCATACAATATGTATGTAGAAGAAAAAAATAATCCTGGAAATATCATGCCTGTTGAAGAAGATTCAAATGGAACTTATGTAATGTCATCAAAAGACTTATGTTTAATAAGAAGAATTCCAGAAATTGTTGATATGGGAGTAACAAGTCTAAAAATAGAGGGAAGATTGAAGTCAGCATACTATGTAGCAAGTGTAGTAAATGCATATAGAAATGCAATAGATGATTACATAAAAAATCCAGAAAATTATGATTACACAAAATATTTAAAAGAACTTGAAAAAGTAAAAACTAGAGATTTAACAGAATTTTTCTTCAATGATAAAAATAACAAAGACTTCCAAGAATTTGCTGGAAAACAATATAATCCAGATTATGAATTCGGTGGAATAGTACAAGAGTACAATGAAGATTTAAGTACAATTACAATAGGTAATAAATTACTTAAAGGCGACAACATGGAAATAATAATTCCAAATCAAATTGAACCATACAAATTTACAATAGATAAACTTTTTGATAGTGAAACAGGAGAAGAAATCGAATTTGTAAATCCAGGAAAACTAGGTCAGTCAGTCAAGATGCACCTCCCAATAAAGTGTGAAAGTGGCTGGCTCATCAGAAAGAAAAAAACGCTTAAATAACTGTTATGAATTATAGTAGAAAACAAAAAAATATCTTATTTTGTGACCTTACTGGCGGTCGCTCTTCCTCATGTCACAAAATGAATTATCAAAGATAATTCATTTTGGACGATATCTAAGGTTGACTCCGCCATTCGCCCTTCATTTGCTTTGCTCATTCTCGGTTGCTCGCTGCGCGGTCTTACAAAATAAGATAATTTTTTTTCTATTTTATAATTTTTCGGTCCAGGCACTTTCAACAATTTATTTCATATAATTTAGATATAAGTTGTTGGAGGTGCAAAATGCAAACAAACTTGACTGCTTTTCCGAAAGCACTAAATTCTGCACAAGAGACAAAATATATAAAACTGATGGAAAAAGGGGAAAAAAGTGCTAGAAATTATTTGATTGAACATAATTTAAGACTGGTAGTACATGTTTGCAAAAAATATGAGAATTCAAAAGTTGATAAAGAGGATTTGATTTCAATAGGAACAATTGGGTTGATAAAGGGAATTGATACATATAATTCCAAAAAGTCTATAAAAATTTCAACATATATTTCGAAGTGTATTGATAATGAAATTCTTATGTATTTTCGTTCTATAAAGAAACAAACCAAAGAAGTTTTCTTAGAAGATTCAATAGGAAAAGACAAGGATGACAATGTAATTTTACTGAAAGATACTATTGAAGCAAATGACAAAAGTATTGATGAAAAAATTGATGTTAAAATGAAAATTACAAAATTAGAAAAGAAAATAAAAGAGGTTTTGAATGATAGAGAGAGAGCAATAGTAGAGTTGAGGTTTGGTCTTAATGGAAATTTGCCAGAAACTCAAAGTGTGATTGCAAAGAAATTGAATATTTCTCGTAGTTATGTTTCTAGAATTGAAACGAAAGCATTAGAAAAACTTCGAACTGCATGTAATGAAACTTTTGAATAATAAAAAATTATAAAAAATAAGCAAAGAATCTAAAAGATATTTGCAACAATTATCAAAAAAATTTTAAATTTTTTATTAAATTATTTTGTAAAAAAATTAGCAACTTTTATTTTGATAAAATTGTTGCTTTTTTTTATATTTAATAGTAATATGAATGTATTGTTTTTAGAGTTTATAATTTTTATTGCGCTATATTTGTTAATCTTATTTAATTTTTATTTAGGGTTGTAGACTTAAAAACAATACATTTATTATTTACAAGGAGAAATTTTATGTTTAAGAAATACTTAATAATATTTTTTGTAGCTATGGTTCCATTAATAGAATTGAGAGGATCTATTCCACTAGGTTTAACAGACGCTTTTGGACCTGCTTTTACGGGATTTAAACAAATTTTTTTATTATACTTAATTGCAATTATTGGAAATATGTTACCAGTTCCATTGATATACTTTTTTGCAAGAAAAGTATTGGTATGGGGCTCTGATAAAAAATATATTGGAAAGTTTTTTAAATTTTGCCTAGAAAAAGGTGAAAAAGGTGGAAAGAAATTGCAAGCAAAGGCTGGACGTGGTTTATACTGGGCGCTTTTCTTATTTGTTGGAATCCCTGTTCCAGGTACAGGTGCGTGGACTGGAACATTGGCAGCAAGTTTATTGGATATGGACTTTAAAAAGAGTGTAATTGCAATCGTATGTGGCGTTGTTTTAGCAGGTGTAATTATGGGACTTGGAACAGCAGGAGTGTTTACAGCATTCAAGGCAATTGGATAAAAAAAGAAAAAATAAAAATAAAATGCTATTTGTTTTTTAAACAATATATGATAAAATACGAATGAAAATTAAGATTTTATTTACATAAAATCTTTAGGAGGCAAACATTGTATAAAAGAGTTTTATTAAAATTTAGCGGTGAGGCATTAGCAGGTGAAAGCAAAACAGGTATAGATCAAAATATTATGAACAGAATATGTGACTCAGTTAGACAGCTTCATGACTTGGGCGCAGAAATAGGCATAGTAGTTGGTGGCGGAAATTTCTGGAGAGGTAAATATGCACCAAATATGGAAAGAGCATCGACTGATTATATGGGTATGCTAGCAACTATTATGAATGGACTTGCTTTACAAGATGCTCTAGAAAAAAGAGGCCTTGAAACTAGAGTTCAAACATCACTTGAATTACAGCAATTGGCTGAACCTTTTATTCAAAGGAAAGCTATGAAACATCTTAGCAAAGGGAGAATTGTAATATTTGCAGGTGGTACTGGATCTCCTTATTTTTCAACAGATACAGCAGCTGCATTAAGGGCAGCAGAAATAAAGGCAAATGCAATCTTAGTTGCTAAAACAATTGACGGAGTGTATACATCTGACCCCAAAACAGATCCTAATGCAAAAATAATTCCACATATTACTTGCAGAGAATATTTAGATAGAAATTTAAAGATAATGGATGCTACTGCAATTTCGCTTTGCAGAGATAACAATATTCCATTAGTTATTTTTGCAATGAGCAATCCTGATAATATAATCAAAGCAATTAACGGAGAAAATGTTGGTACAATTATTGATAATATAGAAAACTAGGAGGATACTATGAGTATAGAAAATATTAATGAAAAAATGGATAAAACCATTGATAATCTGGATGAGCGTTTTGCTGAAATTAGAGCAGGCCGTGCTAATCCACAAATTTTAAATAAGGTAATGGTTAGCTATTATGGTGTACCAACACCATTAAATCAAGTTGCAAGCATTTCAGTACCAGAGGCAAGATTAATGATTGTAAAACCATGGGATAAATCTCTACTTCCTGAAATAGAACGTGCAATTCAAATGGCTGATGTTGGAATCAATCCACTTAATGATGGAACAATGATTAGATTGAATTTTCCAGAGTTAACAGAGGAAAGAAGAAAAGATATTGCCAAAGACATCAAGAAGATGAGCGAAGAAGCAAAAGTTGCAATAAGAAACATCAGAAGAGATGAGATGGACGAAGTAAAAGATAAATTGAAAAATAAAGAAATCACAGAAGATGAAGAAAGTGATTTGGAGGACAAAATTCAAAAAGTTACAGATAAATACATCGCAAAAGTTGATGAGTTAACAGAAAAGAAAACAACAGAAATTTTGACAGTATAATAATTTTATTTTTAGAATTTGCAAATTATAAAATTGCAAATTCAAAATTGTAATATTATATAAAAAAATTTAATTTTATGTAACAGTATTTTATAAAAAGAAAGAGGATCTTTAATGGACGATGATGTGAAAAAATGTGAATCTATTGCAATCATTATGGATGGAAATAGAAGATGGGCAAAAGAAAAAAACTTACCAAAGATGTTAGGACACAAAAAAGGTGCTGAAGTATTAGAAAGTACTGTAAGATATTGTAGTAAAATTGGAATAAAATATTTAACAGTATATGCGTTTTCAACAGAAAATTGGAAGAGAACTGAAGAAGAAGTTAAATCAATTATGTCAATATTAAGTGCATATCTTGATAGATTTTTAAAAACTGCAGATCTTGAAAATATTCAATTTAAAACATTGGGAGACATTGATAATATTCCACAAGCATTAAGCAAAAAAATGAAAGAACTTGAAAGCCGAACAAAAGAAAATACTGGAATGAAATTTAATGTATGCTTCAATTATGGAGGAAGAGCAGAAATAACTAGAGCAACAAAATTGATAGCAGAAAAAGTAAAAAATGGTGAATTAAATATTGAAGATATAAACGAAGATACTATTTCTAACAACTTATATACTGCAGGTCAAAAAGATCCAGATTTAGTTATTAGAACAAGTGGAGAAATGAGATTGAGCAATTTCTTACCTTGGCAAAGTACATATTCAGAATTATTATTTTTGAAAAAATATTGGCCTGATTTTACAGAAAAAGATGTAGATGAAGCCTTGGAAGAATTTGCCAACAGGAACAGAAGATTAGGAAAATAAAAAACTGAAATTAGGAGGAAATATGAAAGAAGGAAAAATCTCTAAAAACCTTACTAGAATTTTATCAAGTGTAATTCTGTTCCCTTTATTTGCGGTACTTTTAGTATTTGCAAATAATGTAGTAATGGATATATTTTTAGGAATAATATCTGTGTTATGTTTGTATGAATACTACAGATGTTTTACGGAAACTAAAAAGGCAAATCCATCAGAGTATGTTGGATATATTGTTGCAATTTTAATTATGCTATTTTTTATTAATGGTCATATTATAGGTTATTCTTTTGAAATGACACCTGAATTAATAGGTTTATTACTTCCAATTTCACTCTTAGTATTAATATGTGAATTAATACTTTCAAAAGGCAAAAAGAATGTAATAGACATTGCTGTTACAATGTTAGGAATAATTTATATTCCATACATGATTATGTATTTATCTATGATAAGACAATTTGCTGATATGGGTCAACCTGTTGGAAACATTCTTATTTGGTATGTATTTATTTCTGCATGGGGTAGCGACATATTCGCATATTTTGTTGGAAGAAGATGGGGAAAACATCATTTTACAAAGGTTAGCCCTAACAAAACAATTGAAGGTTGCATCGGTGGAATTTGCGGTGCGCTTGTAATTTCAATAATTTACACAATTGCTATAAGAAAATTTTTGCCAATCATACCAGATTTAGTTGATTTAAATGTATTGAAAATGGCAATAATAACTATAGTTTTAAGCTTTATAGGACAAATAGGGGATTTAGCAGCATCAAGTATAAAGAGATATTGCGGAATAAAAGACTTTGGAGACATCATTCCAGGACATGGCGGAATGCTTGATAGAATTGATAGCGTAATATTTATACTACCATTTGCATACATATTGTTAGCACTTTTTGTTATATAGTGGAGGAATAGTTGATAACATTTATAAAAATAATTTTTTTACTAGGATTTATTATATTCATACATGAAGCGGGACATTTTATTGTTGCAAAAATAAACAAAATAAGAGTTAATGAATTTTCAATTGGATTTGGCCCTTGCCTTTTTTCAAAGAAAAAAGGAGACACCATTTATGAAATAAGGCTAATTCCACTTGGAGGATTCGTTAATTTAGAAGGAGAAAGTGAAGAGTCTGATAGAGAGGACTCTTTTAATAAAGCAAGCATTAGCAAAAGATTTTGGATAGTTGCATCAGGTGCTTTAGTTAACATTATATTTGGTTTAATTTTGTTTATGATAATTATTGGATATAGATATCATGTTGTGGATTCTGGAAATTTTTCTGAATCATTTCAATATTCATTAATATCTAGTGGAGAATTATTGAAAGAAATATTTATTGGAATAGGCAATTTATTTACAGGAAAGTTCACATTAGATGATATGGCAGGTCCAGTAGGAATATCTGAAATGGTATACAAAACAAGCGGAATAGCAGAATTTTTATACTTACTTTCATTGATTTCAATTTCACTTGGAGTAACGAATTTATTACCAATCGTTCCACTTGATGGTGGGAAACTTTTATTATTAATTATTGAGGCAATTAGAAAAAAGCCTTTGAAAAAAGAAACAGAATTAGAACTTACATCAATTGGCTTTGCATTATTATTAACATTTTCATTATTAGTTACAGCGAATGACATTTCAAAATTATTTTAATTTGGGGGCAAATTTTGGAGCAGTTAAGAACAGTAAAAACAATATTTAATGATATAAATTTAGATAGTTTTGCGTTAGCAGATGCTTTTGTTGTGAAAGCAAATGTATACAAAAAAGTTAACATGATAGAAATTTTTTTGGAAGCAAAAGAACTTATACCTTGGAAAGAACTTGAAAAATTACAAAGATATATTCTTAGAAAATACAATTATAAAGAAGTTAGATTTGATGTATCAACAAATGTTGAAAGAGCAAGTGCTTTAGAATTTTTAAAAAATGATATTAAAGATGTGAGTGCATATTTGTGCAAAAAAATTCCTATTATCAATGCCTTCATGAGAAATAGTGAGAGTGAAATAGATAATGATGAAATTAAAATAAATCTAAATTTAAAAGGCAAGGAATTCCTTGAAAAACAAGGAACTGATAGATTAATTTCTGATTTTATAAAAAAGATTTATGGAATAGCTTTGCCTGTTAAATTTATTGAGAATGATACAAATAATGCTCAAGAAAAATTAAAAGAAACAAACGAAAAAATAGTTGAAGATTACACAAGAACCTGCATTCAAACTTTAATGAACAATAAAACAAAGAGAAAACAACAAAGTGAAAATGGAGAAAATTCTAATCAAGTTTCACAAGAAAATGGACAAGCAAATCCACAGGGAAATACATATCAAAAAGCACAGGGAAGCGGAGCAAATTATTATCAAAATAATAATTCAAATTATCAAGGGTATAATCAATATAAAAAGAAACCAGCACAAGAGGAGCAAGAACCTGAAGAAGATAATCCAGAATATATTTATGGTAGAAAACCAAGAACAGATATGCCAATTACAAAAGTTGAAGATATTGGTATGGACACATCAGAGGTTTGCATTTTAGGAGAAATTACAGCAATACCAGATCCAACAGAACTTAAAAAATCTGGAAAGTTTTTGTATTCATTTGATGTGTATGATAAAACAAGCACAATCACTTGTAAGATTTTTGTTACACCTGAAAAGAAAGATAAAATTGATAGCAATTTAAAAATTGGAATGGGCGTAGAAGTTCGTGGTAGAGCAGGATTTGATAACTTTGCAAAAGAAATCACTATTATTTCAAATGTAATTAAAAAGGCTGATTTACCTAAAAAAGAAGAGAGAATGGATAACGCTCCAGTAAAAAGAGTTGAACTTCATATGCATACAAAGATGAGCCAAATGGATGCTGTAACATCAGCAACTGATTTGATAAATAGAGCAATGAAATGGGGAATGAAGTCAATTGCAATTACTGATCATGGAGTAGTACAATCTTTTCCAGATGCACATAAATTGCTAGATGCAATGGGCTATGATAAAACAGATATGAAAATCCTTTATGGTGTTGAAGGATATTTAGTACCTGATAAAGAGCCTGTTGTTACAAGAGATAAAAATCAAACGATAAAAGATACAGTATTTTCTGTGTTTGATTTGGAAACAACAGGAATATCTTTTAGAACAGAAAAAATAACAGAAATTGGTATTATGAAAATCAAAAATGGAGAAGTAATTGATGAATTTTCTTCATTTGTAAATCCTGAAAAACCAATTCCAATGAAAGTACAAGAAATAACACACATAACAGATGATATGGTAAAAGATGCTCCAACAATAGAAGAGATTTTACCAAAAGTTATGGAGTTTTTTGGTGACTCTGTTCTAGTTGCACACAATGCAAACTTTGATACAAGTTTCATAAGATATAATTGCGAAAAACAAGGCTTGAAATTTGAAAATACATATTTAGATACTTTGCAATTAGCAAAAGATTTATTCCCTGATTATAAAAAATATAAGCTAGGAATTATTGCTGACAATCTTGGAATAGTTGTTGAAAACGCTCACAGAGCATTGGATGATGTTGACACAACAGTAAAAGTATTTAATGTAATGACAAAAATGCTTGAAGATAAAGGCATAAAGAAATTAGCAGACATTGATAAAAAAGAAAGTGGAAATGCAAACTTCAAAAAGCTAAAGAGTTATCATACAATAATTTTAGCAAAAGATTATGTTGGGCTTCGCAATTTGTATAGATTAGTTTCGATTTCACATTTGGATTATTTTTATAAAAAGCCATTGATATTAAAGTCAATTTATAAAAAATATTCTGAAGGTTTGATAATGGGCTCTGCCTGTGATCAGGGAGAACTTTACCAAGCAATATTAGGGGGAAAGTCAGATGATGAAATAGAAAACATTGCAAATGATTATGATTATCTTGAAATTCAACCAATTCAAAATGATGAATATTTGGTAAGAAATGGTACTTTGAAAAGTGATGAGGATTTAAGAAATATAGTTAGAAAAATTGTTGACTTAGGCGAAAAAATGCAAAAGCCAGTTTGTGCAACTTGTGATGTTCACTTCATGGATCCTGAAGATGAAATCTATAGAAGAATATTACAAGCGGGGCAAGGCTATGAAGATGCAGACCAGCAACCACCATTGTATTTGCGTACAACAGAGGAAATGCTTAAAGAATTCGATTATCTTGGAGAAGAAAAAGCATATGAGGTTGTTGTAACAAACACAAATAAAATTGCTGGTATGTGTGAAAGAATCAGACCAATTTCGCCAGAAAAATGTCCACCACATATTCCAGGTTGCGAGAAAACTATAAAAGATATTGCCTACAAAAAGGCACATGAATTATATGGAGATCCATTACCTAAAATTGTACAAGATAGATTGGATAAAGAGTTAAATTCTATCATTAGCAATGGTTATTCAGTTATGTATATTATTGCACAGAAATTGGTTTGGAAATCTAATGCAGATGGATACATAGTTGGTTCAAGAGGTTCAGTTGGTTCATCACTTGCAGCATTTATGACAGGTATCACAGAGGTTAACTCATTACCTGCACACTACAGATGTCCAAATTGTAAGTATTCAGATTTTACTGATTATGGTGTAAAAAATGGATTTGATTTACCAGATAAGGTTTGCCCTAAGTGTGGGGAAATGATGGACAAGGATGGAATGGATATACCATTCGAAACATTCCTTGGATTCAATGGAGATAAGGAGCCTGATATCGATTTGAACTTCTCTGGAGAATATCAAGCAAAAGCACACAAATATACAGAAGTAATTTTCGGTAAAGGCACAACATTCAAAGCAGGTACAGTTGGTACAGTTGCTGACAAAACTGCTTTTGGATATGTTAAAAAATATTATGAAGATAGACACGTACCTGTAAGCAATGCAGAAGTAAATAGAATTTCAAAAGGTTGTACAGGAATAAAACGTACAACAGGCCAACACCCAGGAGGTATTATAGTTGTTCCAAAAGGAAGAGAAATCTACGAATTTACACCTGTTCAACACCCGGCAGATGATCCAAAATCAGATATTATTACAACACACTTTGATTACCACTCAATTGATGCTAACTTGTTGAAACTCGATATTCTAGGACACGATGATCCAACAGTAATTCGTATGCTTTATGATATTACAGGCGTTGATCCTACAAAAGTTCCACTTGATGATAAAGCAACAATGTCAATTTATTCTTCTACAGATGCTTTAGGAGTAAAACCTGAAGACATAAATTCAACAGTCGGAACATTTGGAATACCAGAATCTGGTACAAAGTTTGTACGTGGAATGCTAGAAGAAACAAAACCAAAAACATTTGAGGAACTTCTAAGAATTTCAGGTTTGTCACATGGTACTGATGTATGGCTTGGAAATGCCCAAGAATTAATACATAATGGAACAGCAACATTGAGTCAAACAATATGTACTCGTGATGATATAATGCTTTACTTAATTGACAAAGGCTTGGAACCGGGCACATCATTTACAATAATGGAACGTGTACGTAAAGGAAAAGTCGCAAAAGGTAAATGCAAAGAGTGGCCAGAATATGAAAAATTAATGAAAGAAAAAGGCGTACCTGATTGGTATATTGACTCTTGTAAGAAAATAAAATATCTATTCCCAAAGGCACATGCTGCTGCTTATGTTACAAATGCTTTTAGAATTGCATGGTTCAAAGTTCATATACCAAAAGCATATTATTCTGCATATTTTTCAATTAGAGCAGATGCGTTTGACAGTGAAGTAATGTGCAATGGTAGAGAAAGAGTAAAAAATGCAATGAAAGAAATTGAACTAAAAGGAAACGCCGGAACTCAAAAAGATAAAGACATGTACGAAACTTTGGAAATAGTAAATGAAATGTATTGCAGAGGCATAAAATTCTTACCTATTGATTTATATGAATCAGATTCTGTAAAATTCAAAATGGAAGATGACGGAATTCGTCCACCATTAAATAGTATTCCAGGCTTTGGAACTGTAGCAGCAGAGGGCGTAAAAGAAGCAAGAAAAAATGGCGATTTTATGTCTATAAACGATTTGCAAATAAGAGCAAAACTTGGTTCAAGCGGAATTGAAATGCTAAGAAATGCAGGATGCTTGAATGGAATGAGTCAAAGCAATCAAATGAGTTTCTTTGATGCAGTTTAGTATTGATATATATTTTTGTATTATATAATTTGCTTGAAAATCAAATAAAATTAGGAGGATTAAAATGAGTACAGCTCTAATAAAATTTTTAATTGGATATTTTATGGTTTTGAATTTGTTTGCCATCATATTAATGTGGCTAAAAGTTAAAACAGATTTTATCAAAACAGATGTAAAAAAATTAGATGTAATTTTTCTAATTGTATCAATGCTAGGAGGATTTGTTGGCGTACTAGTGGGCTCTGAAATGCTTGGATATCAAAGAGATATAAAACTTTACAAAAAAACAATTCCATGGATAATCTTCCTTGAGGTATGTATAATCGCAACAATAGTGTACTATAAAATGTAGTGCACTATTTTTTTATGGCAAATTTCATTAATTTATTTTGATAAAATATGTATGAAAATTGTTGACATTTAAGGGGTAACATGGTAGAATAGTAATGCTATTTATTAATTAGCAAAATATAATCAAGGAGGTGAAATTTAAGTGCCAACAATTAATCAATTAGTTAGAAAAGGAAGAAAAACTACAAAGGCTAAGTCTAAGTCTCCAGCTTTACAACATGGCTTTAACTCAATGAAGACAAGAACAACTAACGACAGAGCTCCTCAAAAGAGAGGCGTTTGCACAGTTGTAAAAACTGTAACACCTAAGAAGCCAAACTCAGCTTTGAGAAAAGTTGCCAGAGTTAGATTATCAAACGGCTATGAAGTTACTTCTTACATTCCAGGAATTGGACACAACTTACAAGAGCATAGTGTTGTTCTTATAAGAGGTGGAAGAGTAAAGGATCTACCAGGTGTTAGATATCACATTATCAGAGGAACACTTGATACTGCAGGAGTTAAAGACAGAATGCAAGCTAGATCTAAATATGGAGCAAAGAAACCAAAGGCTTAATGTTAACTTAATTCTATATTTTAGAATTAAGTTTGAACAAATTGTTCAGGCTTTTAATTTGCAAAAAAATGGTGCAATAATTGATAATTTGGTTACTTAAATTATACGATAGATTGCACTTAACTGAGAAATTCCCGAAGAGAGTATTGAAAAAATTATGGTAATTCAAAATTTTATAATATGAAAAGTTTGAATTGTCAGATAATCAAGTAAATATTAGTAAGGAATGTTTTCAGAGTACCGGATGCTTAGGCATCAAATATTATAAAGGAGGGAAGAAAAGTGCCAAGAAAAGGATATATAGCAAAAAGAGACGTTTTACCAGATCCAATATACAATAGCAAAGTTGTTACTAAATTAATTAACAATGTTATGTTAGATGGTAAGAAAACAGTTGCTCAAACTATAGTTTATGATGCATTTGACATTATTAAAGAAAAAACAGGAAGAGATCCACTAGAAGTTTTCCAAGAAGCTTTAAATAATGTAATGCCTGTTCTTGAAGTAAAAGCAAGAAGAGTTGGTGGAGCAACATATCAAGTTCCATTAGAGATTAGACCTGAAAGAAGACAAACATTAGGTTTAAGATGGCTTGTATTATATGCTAGAAAAAGAAATGAAAAAACAATGAGCGAAAAATTAGCTGCTGAAATTCTTGATGCTGTTGCTGGAAACGGTGGAGCATTTAAGAAGAAAGAAGACATGCATAAGATGGCTGAAGCTAATAAAGCATTTGCACATTACAAGTTCTAGAATTATTGTAGAAATACATTTATTTAGTTTTATGAATTTTGAAATAATAAGCAAACTAAAATTATTTGTGAGTTGAATTATTTTTATAATTTGAAATTTTCATATTTAAATTTTGCTTTCATAATAGAAAAATTTGTAAAACACAAAATTTAGTAAAAGGAGAAAAATAGATGGCAGGAAGAGAATTTCCTTTGGAAAAAACAAGAAACATTGGAATAATGGCCCACATAGATGCTGGTAAAACAACAACTACAGAAAGAATATTGTTTTACACAGGAATTAACCATAAAATTGGTGAAGTTCATGATGGTGAAGCAACTATGGACTGGATGGTTCAAGAGCAAGAAAGAGGAATCACAATTACATCTGCTGCTACAACATGTCACTGGAAAGGTTATAGAATTAACATAATTGATACACCAGGACACGTTGACTTTACAGTTGAAGTTGAGAGATCTTTAAGAGTTCTTGATGGTGCAGTTTTAGTTCTTGCAGCAAAAGGTGGTGTACAACCACAATCAGAAACAGTTTGGAGACAAGCAAATAAATACAATGTACCTAGAATATGCTATGTTAACAAAATGGATATTACTGGTGCAGACTTTTATGCATGTGTTGACCAAATGAAAACAAGATTAAAATGCAATGCTGTTCCTATTCAATTACCAATTGGTAAAGAAAACGATTTCTTAGGAATCGTTGATTTAATCAAAATGAAAGCATTCATTCAAAAGAGTGAAGATTTAGGAAAGAGCCTTGATGAAGAAGAAATTCCAGCAGATATGCTTGAAGAAGCAAAGAAATATAGATCAGAAATGATTGAAGCAGCTGCTGAACAAGATGATGATTTAATGATGAAATATCTTGATGGCGAAGAATTAACACCAGAAGAAATCAAAAAAGGCTTAAGAATTGGAACATTATCAAATAAATTAGTTCCAGTTACATGCGGTTCATCATATAAGAACAAGGGTGTTCAAGAATTACTAGATGCTGTTGTTGACTATTTACCAGCCCCAATTGATATACCTGATGTTGAAGGTGTTGATCTAGCTGGAAACAAAGTTACAAGAAAAACATCTGATTCTGAACCATTCTCAGCATTAGCATTCAAAATTGCTACAGACCCATATGTAGGAAAATTAGCATTCTTTAGAGTATATTCAGGAACTTGCAATGCAGGTGATACTATCTTAAATGCCACAAAAGACAAGAAAGATAGAATGGGAAGAATCCTATTAATGCATGCTAACCACAGACAAGATCTTGATAAAGTATATGCTGGAGATATTGCTGCAGCAGTTGGTTTAAAGGAAGTTGGAACAGGAGATACATTATGTGATCCTGATCATCCAGTTATCCTAGAATCAATGGAATTCCCAGAGCCAGTTATTGATATAGCAATTGAACCTAAAGATAAAGCAAACAGCGAAAAATTAGGAATTGCATTATCAAAATTAGCTGAAGAGGATCCAACATTCAAAACTTGGACAGACAAAGAATCTGGTCAAACAATCATTGCCGGAATGGGTGAATTACACCTAGACATTATTGTTGATAGATTAAAGAGAGAGTTCAAAGTAGAATGTACAGAGGGTAAACCACAAGTTTCTTACAAGGAAACAATTAAAAATAAAGTTAGAGTACAAGGTAAATTTGTACGTCAATCAGGTGGACATGGTCAATATGGTGATGTTTGGTTTGAAATGGAACCATTAGAGCCAGGTTCTGGAATAGTATTCGAAAACAAAATCGTTGGTGGTGCTGTTCCAAAAGAGTTTATTAAACCAGTTGAAGATGGAATGAGAGAAGCTGCAATGACTGGTGTACTTGCTGGATATCCAGTAATTGATTTCAAATGTACATTAGTTGATGGTTCATACCATGAAGTCGATTCTTCAGAAATGGCCTTCAAAGTAGCTGCATCAATTGCATTTAAAGAGGGTTGTAAACAAGCTAAATCTGTTTTACTAGAACCTATCATGAAAGTTGAAATAACAGTTCCAGAAGAATACATGGGAGATGTTATTGGAGACATTAATGCTAGACGTGGTAGAATGGAAGGAATGGAAGCCAAAGATGGTAACCAAGAGATAAGAGGATTTATCCCATTATCAGAAATGTTTGGATATGCTACAGACCTACGTTCTAAAACACAAGGTAGAGGAACATATTCAATGGAACCATCACACTACGAAGAAGTTCCAAAATCTATTCTTGAACAAATTGTTTCTGAAAGAAGCAAGAAAGACGCAGAATAGAAAAAAATGCTATAATTATGTACCTTTTAAGGTGCATAATTATAGCAAAGTAAATAAAAAATATATTACAAATAAAAAATGTTGTAATTTTGCTTGCAATTTTATAATAAATGTTATAAAATTAAAGCACAAATTTTGTTATTAATATTTTAAAATTAATAAATATTTTTAAGGAGGAAAATAATATTATGGCAAAGGAAAAATATGTAAGAAGTAAGCCACACGTTAACATTGGTACTATTGGTCACGTTGATCATGGTAAAACAACATTAACAGCAGCCATCACAAAATGGTTAAGCTTACAAGGAAAAGCTAATTTTGAGGATTATTCTCAAATTGATAGCGCACCAGAAGAAAGAGCAAGAGGTATCACAATCAATACTGCTCACGTTGAATATGAAACAGATGCAAGACACTATGCACACGTTGACTGCCCAGGTCACGCTGATTATGTAAAGAACATGATTACAGGTGCTGCACAAATGGATGGAGCTATACTAGTAGTATCAGCTGCTGATGGACCAATGCCTCAAACAAGAGAGCATATCCTATTAGCTCGTCAGGTTGGTGTTAAATACATCGTTGTATTCTTAAATAAAACAGATATGGTTGATGATCCAGAATTACTAGAATTAGTTGAAATGGAAGTTAGAGATCTATTATCAAGCTATGACTTCCCAGGTGATGATATTCCTATTATCAAAGGTTCAGCTTTAAAGGTATTAGAGTCTACATCTAAAGACCCAGAAGCTCCTGAATATCAATGCATCAAGGAATTAATGGCAGCTGTTGATTCATACATCCCAACACCAGAAAGACCAGTTGATCAACCATTCCTAATGCCAATTGAAGACGTTATGACAATATCAGGACGTGGTACAGTTGTTACAGGTAGAGTTGAAAGAGGTCACTTAAAATTACAAGACACAGTTGAAATAGTTGGTTTATCTAAAGAAAAGAAACAAACTGTTGTAACAGGTGTTGAAATGTTCAGAAAAACTCTTGATGAAGCAGAAGCTGGTGATAACATCGGTGTTCTATTAAGAGGTATTCAAAGAACAGAAGTTGAAAGAGGTCAAGTTCTTGCTCAACCAGGAACAATTCATCCACATACAAAATTCAAGGCTCAAGTTTATGTACTAAAAGCTGATGAAGGTGGAAGACATACACCATTCTTCAATGGTTATAGACCACAATTCTATTTCAGAACAACAGATGTTACTGGAACAATTGATTTACCAGAAGGAACAGAAATGGTTATGCCAGGTGATAACATCGACATGACAATCGAATTAATTACACCAATTGCTATTGAAAAGCAATTAAGATTCGCTATTCGTGAAGGTGGAAAGACAGTTGGATCAGGTGTTGTATCTGATATAATTGAATAATAAAATTATTTCAATATATAAGGCTTTCGAGTTTTACTCGAAGGTCTTTTTTATTTTAAAATTTGTTGCTAAAATTGTTGAAATGAATATATATTTGTGATAATATTAGCATGAGTTAAAAATTAAAGGAGTAATCTTATGAAAAAAATAATTGTTACAATAGCAACAATAGTTATTACTACAATATTATCAGCAATAGTCGTTTATGCAAAAGATGGACAAGTTACTACAAACAATTTGAATTTTAGAGATGGCGCAAGCACATCAGCAAATGTCATTGGCAAATTGAGTGATGGCACAAAAGTGAATATAGTAAGTGAAGATGGAAACTGGGTAAAAATAGAATACAATGGTACAACTGGTTATATTAGCAAAGACTATGTAAAGGAAACAACAAGCACAAATTCCACAAGTTCTAGTGCAAATACTACTTCGGCAAGCAATACAAATTCAACAAGCACTAACACAACAAGTTCAAATGCAACTGCATCAAGTAGTCAAAATACAGCAAGTGCAAGTTCAACTGTAACAAGCCAAAATACAGCAAGTACAAATTCTTCAGCTAGTCAAAATACTACAAGTACAAGTTCTACAAGTAATGCCAGTACAGTTGGTTCTGGTGTAGTTGATACAGGTGCAACAATAAAAACAGGTAAAACAACAAAAGAATCTACTGTATATGTTTTACCATTAATAAATTCCACAAAACTTGGAACAATAGCAAGCGGAAAAGATTTAGTAATCATTTCAGTAAATGGAAATTGGGCAAATGTACAAAGTGATTCAATGTATGGCTGGATTTTAATTGCAAATATCGATTCTCTACAAACAAAGAATGAAGAAGTTACCACAGCAAATACCACTGCTACAAATGAAGTTGTTGAAGAAGATGCTGACAATGAGTTAGCAAATGTTGCAAAAAATGCAACAGCAAACACAACATCAAGCGAGACTACAAATACAACTTCAAGTGAAACAAATACTGCAAGTACTTCAAAAGATAGCACAAATACAACAAGTGAAAATACAACAACAAGTTCTGACTCGAAGGATTCAACATCATATCCAGTTACAATGTATGTATCTGCGTCAAGCGTAAATGTTAGAAAGAGTGCATCAAAAACTGCAGATGTAATTTCAGGCTTATCAAATGGTCAATCAGTAAAGGTAACAGGTACCGAAGGAAATTGGTATAAAGTTTCAACAGGCGATGGAGATGGCTACGTAATGAAAGACTTTTTATCAAAAACAAAATAGTAAATTAAATTTTATAAATGAAATTGATGCAATAAATATTTTTTAAGATAGCAATCTAAAATAGAAAAAATTGAATTTAATAAAAAGTAAATTGCAAAAATAATTAATTAATAAAAAAGAAATCTGGGGCATAAGTAAATACATGAAGATAGTAAAAAACAAAATTTGTGTCCTAACGATTTTAATAATATTAGTGATAATAGGACTACACAAATTAGGTGTAGTCTTTTATTCGTATAAAGGCGAAACGGTTGGAAAATTTCAGGGAATAGTAGTATCAGATGCAGAAGAAAAGCAATACAAGGACAAATACATAGTAAAAGTAAATGGAAAGAAATTTATATTATATACGAAAAAGCAAAAAGAAAAATACAAAATAGGAGATAAAATTGAATTTATAGGAGACTTCGAAGAAGGCGAAAAGCAAAGAAATTACGGAGGCTTCGACTACAATCTATATTTAAAAACAAAGAAAATTTACGGAATATTTAATGCATCAAATATTTCAAAATGTATAGATTCAAACAACACGACAAATCTTTCATTAAAAAATAATGTTATTGTAAATAATGTACGAAGCAAAATAAAAAATATTTCATACCAAAATATGCCAAAAGAAAATGCTTCACTTTTAGTAGGTTTGTTAATAGGAGATAAAACAAACCTATCAGAAGAAACAATAGAAAATTTCAGAAGTGCAAGCTTAAGCCATATACTTGCAATATCAGGAGCACACTTTTCATACATAATACTAATGCTAACATATGTGTCAAAAAAATTAAAAAGAAAAAGGATAGGTCAAATCGTTACACTGTCTGCAATAATATTCTTCATAGAACTCACAGGCAAAACGCCATCAGTAATACGCGCAGGAATAATGAGCATGCTCTATGTCATAGCAAGTTTGTTACATAGAAAAAACAATTTCTATTCAAGTTTAGCATTGTCGCTTTTAATTCAAATAATTTTCAATCCTTATGTAATATTTGATATTGGCTTGATTCTTTCATATTCAGGAGTATTGGGAATAGTATTATTATATCGAAAAGTAGTAAAGATTTTGAAATCAAAAACTCTAAGTGTAACTATTTCAGCAAACATTATTTTAATTCCAATAATGATATATAATTTCAACACGTTTTCACTAAGCTTCATTTTATCAAATATTGTTGCAACATATCTGCTTGGACCACTAATAATACTTGGATATTTATCAACAATTTTTAGATTCAAAATTGTGTTTTTCGTTTTACAAATTTTATCAAAAGCATTATTGCTATCAGCTTCAATTTTTTCAAAATTACCATTCTCAAAAATTTATGTTACAACACCAAGCATAATCTCAATTGTAATATACTATGCAATGATTTATTTTATATTCAAGTATGGAATTAGAGCCAAAAGGAGAAAAGGAGTAATTGCAGTTTTCTTAACTTTACTAATTATTTCCAATCTAAATTACGAGGTCTTTTTCAATAGAAATAATTTGCTTATCAATTTTATAGATGTTGGTCAAGGCGATAGCACCTTGATTAGAGAAGCAGGTAAAACAATAATGATAGATAGCGGAGGGTCAACAAATAACGAAAAATACGATATAGGAAAAAATACATTACTACCATACTTGTTAGATAGGAAAATAAAAAAGATTGATTACATAATGATTTCCCACTTTGATGCAGATCATTGCCAAGGATTTATGTACGTTATGAAAAATCTAAAAGTAAAAAATGCAATTATTTGTAAACAAGGAGAGAATAGTAAGCTATATCAAGAATTTTTAGAAATATGCAAATTAAAAAAAGTAAAAATAATTTATGTTA
>CAYWAH010000013.1:0-1546 GCA_964456505.1 uncultured Clostridium sp.
AAAAGAAGATTTGATTATAAAAAAATAGTTTATTATTGATAATAGACTTGTAAATTGATATAATTGGAACGAAGAATGAGGCACTTGTATGAATGAATTTTTTAGGAAAAATTATCCGTTTTTGTTATTTGCACTACTATCTATAGTAGTGTCTATTCCACTTTTTTCAATGCATCTTTCGGAATATAATGAATTTTGCATTCATATAAAAAGGGTTCTGTTTACAAAAGATAGTATAGTAAATGGAGTTGTTCCACCATTATTAAGCATACAAAAAATGCAGGATTTTGGTTATGCAGTAAATGTATTTTATGGTCCATTAACAACGTATATTCCAATTATTATATCTTTATTTAGTGCTGATTCAATTGCAATTGCGCTTAAATTATTTACCTCAATTTTATTTTTTTGCTCAGGACTAACCATGTATTTTTATGTAAAGAAAATCACAGGTAATAAGCTTGCTTCAACAATTGCAGGATTAATTTATATGGTTGCACCTTACAAATTGTCAAATGTTTTTACAAGAAATGCAGTAGGAGAATATACAGCATTTGTATTTGCTCCAATGTTATTTAATGGCTTATTTGAAGTAGTAAATAAGAATTATAAGAAAAATTACTTAATGATTATTGGTGCTATAGGATTGGTTTTATCGCATACAATTACAACAATATATTCTGCGCTATTTGTTATATTTTATTTAGTTATTAATTATAAAAAACTGAAAGATTTAACTATATGGAAAACTTTTTTAAAGAATATATTATTAATATTATTAATATGTGCTTTTTATATTGTGCCATTGCTAATGTACAGAGCATCAGCTGATTACGTAATTTTTGATTCACAAAAAATGAATGCAACTTCTACTGATGTTTATCGAAATACAGCATCATTAAATATTTTTGATAAATCATCATTTAATTTGTTTGGCAACGAATTAATGAAAACAGATGATGTAGTTGTTTCAATTGGATTTGTAGAGGGAATACTTTTATTTATAACGCTATTTTGTTATAAAAATGTTGAAAACAAATATAAAAAAGAATATGGAACTTTGCTAATTTTCTCGTTAATATCTTTATTGATGAGTACTATGATTTTTCCATGGATTATAATGCCAAAGTTTTTAACAATCATACAATTTGCATGGAGAATGATTGTATTTTTTGTTTTGTTTAGTGCACCAATTTGCGGAATAAATTGTGCTATATTGATGGAAAAATCAAAAAGAATAAATTGGTCAATACCGGCTTTTATTATTGTTTCTATTTTTATATTAAGTAGTATAAGAACATCATATTATTATAATGGTAATGAAAATTTAAAAGACTCAGCATATGAAAAAAATGCACTTTCAAGTGAAAAACTATCAGCTTATTCGATTAATAGAGATTATATGCCAGTAAAAGCATTAGACAATATTGATTATTTAGAAAAAAGAGAAGATAGATCATATGTTTTAGATGGTGAATGTAAAATTGAAAGTGAAAGTAAACATGGTTTTGAAGATTCAATTGTTATTTCAAATTTAAAAACTGAA
>CAYWAH010000013.1:1556-2379 GCA_964456505.1 uncultured Clostridium sp.
ATAATACAACAAAAAAAGCAATATGTTCATGTTATACTAAAATAGAATTACCATATTTATATTATCCAGGATATTGCGTAAAATTAAATGATAAAGAAATTAAATATTACGAAAGCGAAAATGGATTTATAGAGACAGACGTAAATGAAAATGGAACGTTAAAAATTGAATATTCTAATAATTCTGTAATAATAATAAGTTATGTTATTTCTATTGCAGGAGTCATTATTAGTGTGATATTATTATTGAGAAATAGGAGGATTGAAAATGAAGGTAACGCAGGTAAATGCTCTAGTAAAAATAGCAAATAGAATTAGATTTGATTTGTTACAAGAAATATATTATGGAAAATCAGGACATCCAGGAGGATCTTTATCATGTGCTGATATTTTAGCAGTATTGTATTTTAACGAAATGAATATTGATCCAAACAAGCCAAAAGATGCCATGAGAGATAGATTTGTTTTATCAAAGGGACATGCTTCTTCAGCTTTGTATGCAGCATTGGCTGAAAGAGGATTTTTTCCAAAGGAAGAACTTGTTAGTTTTAGAAATATAGATGGAATGTTACAAGGACATCCTGATATGAAGAAAATTCCTGGTGTAGATATGAGTACTGGATCATTAGGTCAAGGATTATCTGCTGCTAATGGAATGGCATTAGCTTCTAAAATGGATAGAATGGGTTATAGAGTTTATTGCTTAGTTGGCGATGGCGAGATGGAAGAAGGACAAATTTGGGAAGCTGCTATGACATCAGCTAAGTATGAATTAGATAATTTATGTTTAATAGTAGATTGTAATAAATTACAACTAACAGGTG
>CAYWAH010000013.1:2389-24898 GCA_964456505.1 uncultured Clostridium sp.
AAACTGAAGAAGTAAAAGGACTAAGTTATGAAGATATTGAACAAAAACTTAGAAGTTTTGGATTTAATACAGTAATAATTGATGGTCATGGAATTCAATCAATTATGGATGCATTTTCAATAGCAGAGAGAACCAAACGTCAACCTACTGCAATTATTGCAAGAACAGTAAAAGGCAGAGGAATTTCATTTATGGAAGCAGAAGTTAAGTGGCATGGAAAAGCATTAAATGATGAAGAATATAAAAAGGGTGTAAGTGAATTGTCTATGCTAGATAAAGAAGATGAAATATTTGAAGCATTAGTTGAAGAAAAAACAAAGAAAGGAGATGAGCAATAATGTCTGAAGAAAAAATGATTGCAACAAGAGAAAGTTTTGGAGAAGCACTTGCAAATTTAGACAACGAAAAAGTTGTAGTACTTGATGCAGATTTAAGTAATGCAACAAAAACTGATAAATTTGCTGAAAAATATCCAAATAGATTTTTTCAAATGGGAATTGCAGAAGCGGATATGATTGGAACAGCTGCTGGACTTGCAACATGTGGAAAGATACCCGTTGCATCAACATTTGCTGCGTTTGCAACAGGTCGTGTATATGACCAAATAAGATGTAGCGTTGCTTATCCAAATTTAAAAGTAAAAATATGCGGAACACACGGTGGAATAACAGTAGGTGAAGATGGAGCAACACATCAGATGCTTGAAGATATTAATTTAATGCGTGGTCTACCTAATATGACAGTTATTGCACCATCTGACGATATTTCTACAAAGGCGTTAGTGAAAAAAATGATTGATTTTGATGGACCGGTTTATATGAGATTAAGTAGAGCTAAAACTCCAGTAATATATACAGAAGATGCAGAATTTAAAATTGGAAAAGGAATTCAAATTGGAGAAGGAAAAGACGCAACATTATTTGCAATGGGTGATGTTTTAGCCGAAGCATTAAAAGCACAAGAAAAGCTTTTAAAACTAAATATTGCAATTAGGGTTGTTGATATGCATACAATAAAACCAATTGACGAAGACCTAATAGTTAAATGTGCAAAAGAAACAGGAATGTTATTTTCAGTTGAAGATCACAACATAATTGGAGGTTTAGGATCTGCAGTTGCAGAAGTTTTATGCGAGCAATATCCTAAAAAATTATTTAGACTTGGTATAAATGATACATTTGGAAAATCAGGATCAGCTTCAGCATTACTAAAATATTATAAACTAGATAGTGATGGAATAGTTGAAATAATAAAAAATAAATTAGAATTCAAAGACTAATAATATAGACAAGGAGAAAAAATGTCAATTTTAGTTACAGGTGGTACAGGGTACATAGGTTCACATACAGTTGTTGAACTAATAAATTCAGGATATGACGTTGTTGTTGTTGATAACTTAAGCAACAGCAAAGAAAAGACACTAGATTATATTGAAAAAATTACAGGAAAGAGACCTAAATTTTATAAAGCAGATATACTAGATAAAGAAGCTCTAAGAAAAGTGTTTGAAGAAAACAAAGATATAGAAGCAACTATTCATTTTGCAGCACTTAAAGCTGTAGGAGAATCTGTTGAAAAACCAATAGAATATTATATAAACAACATTTCTGGAACACTATGCTTGCTTTCTATAATGAAAGAATTCAATGTTAAAAAAATAGTATTCAGTTCATCGGCAACAGTTTATGGAGATCCAGCAAGTGTACCAATAAAAGAAGATTTTCCTAAATCTGCAACAAATCCTTATGGTCAAACAAAATTAATGATAGAACAAATTTTATCTGATTTATATATTTCAGATAAAGATTGGTCAGTTATATTATTAAGATATTTTAATCCAATAGGTGCTCATATAAGTGGCTTAATTGGTGAATCTCCAAATGGAATTCCAAATAATTTAATGCCATACATAAATCAAGTTGCACTTGGAAAACTTGACCATTTAAATGTATTTGGAAATGATTATGATACACCAGATGGAACAGGTGTAAGAGATTACATTCATGTTGTTGATTTAGCAAAAGGACATATAAAAGCGCTTGAAAGAGCAGACAAAATCACAGGTGTTGAAACATATAATTTAGGAACAGGAAAAGGCTATTCAGTTCTTGACATCGTTAAAAATTTTGAAAAAGCAACTGGAATAAATATTAAATATGAAATTGCTCCAAGAAGAGCAGGAGACATTGCTGAATGCTATGCTGACCCAACAAAAGCAGAAAAAGTGTTAGGCTGGAAAGCAGAAAAATCACTTGAAGATATGTGTAAAGATTCTTGGAGATTTACTCAAAATAATATGTAATGTATAATTTTTGTATTTTTTGCAAACAATATTTTTGTAAATTTTGTAGAAAGGAAGCAAAACTTATGAAAATTATAGATTGGATTGCGTTGATACTAGTAATAGTTGGTGCAATAAATTGGGGACTAATTGGTTTGTTTGGTTTTAATTTAGTTGCAGCAATGTTTGGAGAGGCATCTATGTTAACAAGAATTATTTATGTTTTAGTAGGTGTTTCCGGACTTTGGTCTATTAGAGACTTTACAAAAGAAGAAGAGTAATCAAAAGCCTTGAGTGCATGAACATTCAAGGCTTTTATTTATATCTACAACTAATTTTGCTTATTCTATTGCAAATTTGATAGATGTGTTATAAAATATGTTAACATTAAGGAGAGGCAAATTATGAAAAATATTAACAACGAACTTACAGTATTTATTTTAGGAAATAATGAAAAATCAAAAACTATTGAAAGTTTAAAAAAGCAAATATATAAAAATATAAATGTTGTAGAATTAAATGATGATAGCTTAAACAATATAAAAGAAACGAAATCAGAATTTTTTACAGTATTGCCAGCTGGAGATACCATAGGAGTTGATTTCTATAGAGAATTATTAAGTGAAATAAATAACTCAGATTGTGATGTTGCTGTTGGTAACATTGTGTATAAACTAAAGGGAGATTTAATTTGCTACAATTTAATTAACTCTGGAATACCTGATGTAATTGAAAAAGAGAGAATTGCAAAATTTATTAATGAAGAAAATAAACTAAGTGATTATTTGTTTTATACTGGGAATAAAATTTACAAAACAAGTCTTTTAAAAAACATTGATACAATAGAATTAAATGAATTAGGTAAAGATTTATTAAAAAACGCAGATAGATTAGAAAAATTCGATGTAGAAGCAGTATTCCATAAATTAAGTAAAACTGAAATTGAAAGAAATGAGAAAAATAATTATTATTCAATAAGCACTATTTGGAATAATGAATTGGAAAAACTAAAAGAAAAAATTATAGATGAAAAAACAGAATGCGTAAGCTTTGATGTTTTCGATACTTTAATTTTAAGACCTTTTTTAGAGCCTACTGATGAATTAAGATTATTAAATAGAAAGTTTAATTCTTATTTTCCAAATGGAATTGGTATGAACTTTAATTCTATGAGAATGGAAGCCGAAGGTTATGCCAGAAAGTTGGCATTAAAAAAGGATAAGAAGTGTCAAGAAATTACATTAGATCAAATCTATGATGCAATAAATATTATTTATGATGTTGACAAAAAGATTCTTAATGAAATGAAAAAATTAGAAATTCAAAATGAATTAGAATTTTGTTATAGAAGAAAGACATCTTATACATTGTATTCTTTAGCGCATTACTTAAAGAAAAAAGTTATTGTTATATCAGATATGTATTTAAGCAAAAGTGTTATTAAGAAGATGATTGAAAAATGTGGATATACTAATTTTGACAACATATATGTTTCTTCAGAATACAATAAAACTAAAGCAAGTGGAGAACTTTATACTTTTGCTTGCAAGGATATGAAAATAAAACCTGAAAATGTTTTACACATAGGAGATAATTGGACAAGTGATTATTACAATTCATCATTTCGTGGATTGCAATCTGCATTTTTGCCAAGAACAATAAATTTGTTTTATGATTATCCTATTAGTGATATATATTTAAAAAATTTGTCTATTTGGGAGGATACAAAAGGAGCAACTTATTTTATTCCTTTAAGATGCATGTTGGCTCTTGTTGCTAATTATTATTTTGATAATCCTTTTGTAAGTTATAATAGAGATTCATTATTTAATGGCGATTTAAAACTAATTGGATATTATGCTTTTGGTATGAGTTTATATGGATTTACAAAATGGTTTATGGATGATGTCACAAGAGAAAGATATGATAGAATTCAATTTATGGCAAGAGATGGATATATTCCTATGCAAGCATATAATATAATGAGCAAATTGTATGATTATACACCAAAAGCAGAATATTTTTATGCTTCAAGAAAAGTTTTGATACCAATTTTATTTGCAAGTAATCAAGAGGTTGATAAATATAAATTAATAGGAAGTATAAATATTTTCAATCACACACCTGACCAAATAATTAAATATTTAGGAGATTCTGTTATAAATGACAGAAACAAAGTAAATAAAATCTTAAGAGATTTAAAAATTAAGAGAAATGAAAATTTTGATTCTATTACAACTTTTAATTTGTTTATAACTCAATTAAAAAAGAAGTTATATAATAAAGAATATGACAAGACTATGCAGAAAATTAAGAAAATGTACAAAGAAAGCTTTGATGGAAAAACTTGTACATTTGATATTGGATATAGTTGCAGACCAGAGATAATAATTTCTAAAATTGTTGGACATCCAATAGATGCATATTTCTTTAATGTAAATGAACAAATTGCATACGAAAATGCGCTTAATGGAAATATAAAATTGAAAACATTTTATGATTATAAACCTGTAATAACAGGTTCGATTAGAGAAATGCTTATTTCGAAAACAGGGCCAAGTTGTGTAAAGTATGATTGCAGTGGCGAAAAGGTTATGCCAGTTTTTGAAAGCTATAAGCTTCATATTGATGAGGAAAACTTTATTAGAATAATGCAAGATTCTGCTTTGAAATTTGTATCTGATATGGTTGAGTTTTTTGGAAATTCTCTAAATGATTTTGAATATTATAAATCATATACAAGCTTTGCCTTAGATACATTTATTAATTCACCAACTGAAATTGATAAAAAAGTAGTTGAAGCTATTAACTTTGAAGATGATGTTGGCCTTGGAAAAATGAAATTGAGTGACATTTTGGAAGAGGAAAGAAAGAAAACAAATCAAATAGGAATTGATAAATTAGTTAATCCAGAAAAAGATACTTTCTACATTGAAAAGTATTCAAAATGGAAGCGCTTTTTATTCTACTTATTATTTGACAAAAAAACATTTAAGAGAAGAATGACAGAAATAAAAAATAATATGCCAATACATAGAATTTTATATAAACTAAGAAAAAAATAATAAATCCGTGGAGGAGTAATAATGAAAATTGGAATTGTAGGATTACCTAATGTAGGAAAAAGTACACTTTTTAATAGTATAACAAAAGCAGGTGCTGAATGTGCAAATTATCCTTTTTGCACAATAGAACCAAATGTTGGAGTTGTAGCAGTACCTGATGAAAGACTTGATAAATTAGGTGAAATGTATGAATCTGAAAGAATAATACATGCAACTGTTGAATTTGTAGATATTGCAGGTTTAGTTAAGGGAGCAAGCAAAGGTGAAGGATTGGGTAATAAGTTTTTATCACATATTCGTGAAACAGATGCAATTCTAGAAGTTGTAAGATGCTTTGATGATTCAAATATTGTACATGTTGATGGAAGTGTTGATCCTATTCGTGATATTGAAACAATAAATATTGAACTTGAACTTGCTGATTTAGAAACAGTTAATAAAAGAATTGATAGAGCTGCTAAAATGGCTAAAGCAGATAAAAAATATTTGGAAGAGGAAGAAGCTTTTAAGAAAATTAGAAAATGTCTAGAAGATGGAAAGACTGCTCGTCATGCTGAACTAACTGATGATGAAAAAGAAATGGTTAAAGATGCATTCTTACTTACAATGAAACCAGTACTTTATGTTGCAAATATTGCAGAAAATGAAATAGGTAAGCCTGATAATGATTATGTAAAACAAGTTAAAGAATATGCAAAAAATGATAATTCTGAAGCAATTGTATTATGCGCAAAAATTGAGGAAGAGCTTTCAGAACTTGATGGAGATGATAAAAAAGAAATGCTTGAAGCATTGAATCTAGATGAATCAGGTCTTGATAAAGTTATAAAATCTAGTTATGATTTGCTAGGACTTATGTCTTTTTTAACTGCAGGTAAAAAAGAAACAAGAGCATGGACAATAAAAAAAGGTACTAAGGCTCCACAGGCTGCTGGTAAAATTCATTCTGATTTTGAAAGGGGCTTTATTAAGGCAGAGATAGTTTCATACAATGATTTGATTGAAAATGGAAGCTACCAAAAAACAAAGGAACTTGGAAAAGTTCGTATGGAAGGAAAAGATTACATAATACAAGATGGAGATATTTGTGACTTTAAATTTAATGTTTAATTAGACGAAAACTTGAAAAATTTAGCAGATTATTGTTAACCTGAAATGCAAAAAAAGCCTTAAAATGCTGAATAAATTGGAAATATATGTTTTTTTGAAAAAAGTTAAAAAAATCTCTAAAAAAACATTGACAATAAAATTTTATAAGTGTACAATAAATGTATAGTTTGAGAATTTAAGTATTTTCTTGTCATAATTTTAGAGAAAATGCAAATAATAATAATGAAGAGGAGAAATTTAAAATGAAAAGTAAGAATTTAGTTTTAGTAATAGTTTTAGTTGTAGCTACATTAGTATTATTAAGCACAGGTGTTAATGCATCTGGATCACCACTTATTTTATCAGCAAGCAATGTTAATACAGTTAATAATACTGCAAACAGCACAGTTAACAATACAGTAAATAACACAGCTGTTAACAACACAATAGTTAACAATGCTGTTTCAAACAATGTTGTAGCTGTAAATAATGTTGATGCTGAAAAAGATATTCCTAAAACAGGTGAATCTGATGTATATGTTATAATGGCTATTGGATTAGTTGCTATAGCTACAGGTGCTTTTGCATTTGTTAAATCTAGAAAATTAGATAAATAATTTATGAAACTGTTTATTTAATAAATAAAGGGGCGTAAGCCTCTTTTTTTATGTAAAGTATATAAAAATCCAATTTGCTTTTTTCTTGTGAAGAAGCTGACATTACCGATTTTTCTATTCAAAGTATTGATAAAATTTGATATATGATATAAAATAGTAGCATATTTAATGTGATAGTTGGGGACATATGAAAGATAAATCTTTAATAAGAAATTTTAGTATAATTGCACATATTGATCACGGAAAAACAACTCTTTCGGATAGATTGATTGAACTAACAGGTGCTATGCCTAAAAGAGAAATGACAGAGCAAGTTTTAGACAACATGGATATTGAAAAAGAAAGAGGAATAACAATTAAATCACAAGCAGTTCGTATGAAATATAAAGCAAAAGATGGAAAAACTTATGAACTTAATTTAATTGATACCCCAGGGCATGTTGATTTTAATTATGAAGTTTCAAGAAGTTTAGCAGCATGTGAGGGCGCTATTCTTGTGGTTGATAGTACACAAGGTGTTGAAGCACAAACTTTAGCAAATGTGTATTTAGCTATCGATAATAATTTGGAAATAATACCAGTTGTAAATAAAATAGATTTACCTAGTGCAAGAGTTGAAGAAACCAAAGAAGAGATTGAAAAAATAATTGGTTTAGATGCAAGTGATGCACCATGTATTTCAGCAAAAACAGGATTAAATGTTGAAGATGTATTAGAAAAAATTGCTACAGATATTCCAGCACCACAAGGAGATGAAAATAAACCTTTACAAGCCTTAATTTTTGATTCAATTTACAATGATTATAAAGGCGCTTTAGCATATGTAAAAGTAAAAAATGGCAAAGTTAAAGTTGGTGATGAAATAAAATTGATGGCTAATGGTGATAGTTTCTTTGTAACTGAAGTAGGATATTTTACGCCAGGAAATTATCAAAAAACAGATGAACTTGTTGCAGGCGAAGTTGGTTATATAGCTGCAAGTATTAAGAGCTTGTCAGACATTCATGTTGGTGATACAATAACTACAACAGAAAAACCATGTGACAAGCCACTTCCAGGATATAAAAAAATTAATCCGATGGTGTATTGTGGTCTATATCCAATGGATGGTTCTGATTATGAAAACTTAAAAGTTGCTTTGGAAAAATTACAATTAAATGACTCTGCATTAGAGTTTGAACCAGAAACATCAAAGGCGTTAGGCTCTGGTTTTAGATGTGGATTTTTAGGATTACTTCATTTGGAAATAATAGAAGAAAGACTTGAAAGAGAATTTGATTTAGGATTGATTACAACAGCGCCATCTGTTATCTATAAAGTTTACAAAACAGATGGAACGATGGAAGAAATATATAATCCAGATGAGATGCCTGACTCTGTAAATATTAAATATATTGAAGAGCCTTATGTAATTGCAAATATAATGGTTCCAAAAGATTACATTGGAAACGTAATGGAACTTTGCCAAAATAGAAGAGGAATATATATTGACATGAAATACTTGGATGAAACAAGAGTCAGCATTCAATATGAAATTCCACTAAATGAAATTATTTATGATTTCTTTGATACACTAAAATCAAAAACAAAAGGCTATGCTTCACTAGATTATAGTTTGAAGGAATATAAAGAGTCAAAACTTGTTAAACTAGATATATATGTAAATAATGAAAAAGTTGATGCTTTGTCATTTATAGTTTTCAAAGATAGTGCTTATGCTAGAGGTAGAAAACTTGTAAAAAGATTGAAAGATGAAATACCAAGACAATTATTTACAATTCCAATTCAAGCAAAAATATCTGGACAGATTATTGCAAGAGAAACGATTTCCGCTTTACGTAAAGATGTACTAGCAAAATGTTATGGTGGAGATATTACACGTAAGAAGAAATTACTTGAAAAACAAAAACGTGGTAAGAAACGTATGAGAGAGTTTGGTAAAGTACAAATTCCACAAGAAGCATTTTTGAATGTACTTAAAGCAGATGAAGAAAACGATAATACATAAAAAGGCTTATGAGTAGCCTATAAAACTCAAATATTTTATAAAGGAGAAGCATGATATTTTTATATAATCATGCAAATAAATTAATGACAGAAACAGACAATGTTGAAGGCAGAAATAGTGTGCTGGAACTTTTAAAATCTGATAATGATATAAATAAAATTTATATCAGAGCAGGAGAAAGACATGGCTCAATAAATGAAATTATAAAACTTGCAAAGCAAAGAAAAATAATAATTCAAGAAGTACCAAAAAACAAATTTGATATTTTGGCAGAAACAGAAAATCCACAAGGTGTAATTGCTTTAGTACCTCCTTACAATTATAGTTCAATAGATGAAATTTTAGATTATGCAAAATCTAAAAACGAAAAGCCTTTTATTATGATTTTGGATGACATTGAAGATCCACACAATTTAGGCTCAATAATTAGAACCGCTGAATGTACAGGAGTACATGGTATTATCATACATAACAGGAGAGCAGCGCAAGTCACATCAACAGTAAATAAAATATCTTCAGGTGCTGTAGAATATGTAAAAATTGCAAGAGTAAATAACATTACAGATGCTATAAAATATTTGAAAGAAAATGACGTATGGATTTATGGTACAGATATGAATGGAGATAAACTTTACAATGAAGAAAAATATGATTCAGGAGTAGGAATTGTAATAGGAAATGAAGGAAGTGGTATTTCAAGATTGGTAAAAGAAAATTGCGATTTCTTGGTTAGAATTCCAATGAAAGGAAAAATAAATTCATTAAATGCATCTGTTTCAGCAGGAATTGTTATGTATGAAGTTTTAAATCAAAGAAAATAAAATTACGGAGAAAGGTATGAGAAGAAAAATTAGAATAAAGCCAATCATTATTTCTATTGTCATCATTGGCTTAATAATTCTTACAATGTATTTGTTTTTTAGAACAGATTTCTTTAGAACAAAAAGAAGTGCTTTTATGAGATATTTTCAAAATACTCCAGAGGCATTAAATGTGTTTGAAACAAACGAATTCAAGGATTATAATGAAGAGAAAAAGACAAAGCCATATATACGAAAAGCAGATATACAAATACAAAGTTCTTCAAACGTTGCAGATACCAATATTCTTGATAAAGTCAAAATGAATATTGTTCAAAAAGTAAATGCAGAAGAAGACAAAGCAAATGTAGAAGCAAGCGTTTCACACGACGGAAACAAACTTTTCGAAATGTCAGGAATAAAAGACCAAGAAGAGTATGGTCTATATTCAAATGAAATAGCAAAAACTTATATATGTGTTAGAAATGAAGATTTAAAAAGAATAGTAAACGATTCAAATCTTCAAATAAGTTTACCAAATACAATTCAAATATATGATTTTGATGATATTGTAGAAACAACAGATGTAGAAAAAGATAAAATAAAAGAATGCTTAGATATTATGAAAAACGATGTATCGCAATCTGCATACACTAAAGATTCTAAAAAAATTAAAATAAATGATAAAAAATACAATACAAAATGCTATACATTAAATTTGTCAAAAGAAGAAAGTGCAAATTTACAAATTGACTTATTAAATAAAATTATGAATGATAGTTTTTTGATGGATTATATTACATCAAAAGCAAAATTATTAAATGCAGATGAAGAGTATACTAATATTAATTCTTTAAAAGACATTATGAACAAAAGAATTAAAGCATTGAGTAAAAACAAAAATGAAGCGGAAGAACTTAAAATAACTGTTTATGAAAATAAGCAAAAGAATATTAGAACAGAAGTAGACTATGGAAACAATTCTATTGCAATAACTCATTTAAAAGAAGATGAAGGCGAATTTTCTTCTTTGAAAATAAATAACAAAACATACTCAATTTTGAAAGAAAATGGAAAATATACTATTTCCTATAATAGCAAAGAGGATATAGAAAAAAATATTAAAATTGAGTATTCACAAGAAGGCTCTTTAGAAAATAATGATATAAAAAATAAAATGGTAATTACACAAAGTGAGGGAATAAAGAGCATTACTTATTTGTATAATGATAGTGTGGAATTTTCAAATGATATTGGAAAATTAAATGGATTTGATAATGTTGCTAGAGTTACTTTGAATGATTATAATGATGAAGAAATTAAGAATTTTGCAGAGGCTTTGAAGAGCAAGATTAATTCTGTGTATATTTCAAAAGGTGCGAGCATCGGAATAAACCTAGATCCAATATTCTAATAAAATAATAATATAATAAAATCAAAAATAAAGCATTAAAATAATGCTTTATTTTTTTATTAGTATATAGGTGGATTTTGATGATTAAGAAGTTGAAGCTCATGGGAATCTAATTCATTTTTCTCTTTATCAGAATTTTCTGCTTTTTTCTTTTCATTTCCTTCTTTGTCAATTTGCTTTTTTTCATCTTGTACTGCTTCATCAACAGATTTTTCAACCACTTGTGAATCTGTTTGATTTACAGAATCATCATTTTCAATATTTTCTTCAAAATTTTTAGAAGCCTTTTCTTCTAATTCATTATCAGATGGAACATGTACATCTGTACCATATAATGAAGCATAATCTGCAAGTTCTTCTTTTTTAGAATCAACTTCTTTACTTATTTCTTCAGGAATATCTTCTTTTGCTGAAGAATCACTATCATCATGGATATTCGATACATTATCATTTCCATCTTCTGTTCTTGCTTCTGCTGATTCTGCCATTTTATCAATGTTTTGATGACGTGTCATATCCATCATTTCTTTATTTTGATTTGTCATACCTCCACCATAAGTTTCACCTGGTATTCCTATTGTGTCTTTAGAGCCTTCTGCATTTCTAGCATAATAAAATCCAACATTTCCGCCATCATTATATAAACCAATGGTTTGATTTTGATTATTAGATGATTCAACATCTCTTATTCTAAATGATGCTATTGAATTTACCTTTTTAATGGTTCCATCATCTCTTGCAAGGGAAAATTCTGAATTTGGTTCCATATAATATTTTGAAGGATCAATTTTTTCAATTGTATCATCATCCATTACTCCCATAAGATAAGCTGTATCTGATGTTTTTATAATTTTAATACTTTTATAATTTGTTCCTAATATATCATTTAAAGAATAATAAGTTGTAATTTTTTCATTAGCATCCATATCTGTAGCATCTTTTGTTGCTTTTTCTCCAATTTTTTTGTTATCAAGTTTTATTTTATTATTGGCATCAACTTTTGCATAGGCACCAATTTTATCTGGCGATATACCAAGAACAAGTGCAGATTCATCTAATTCTTTTATTTGCTTTGCTAATTCATCACTTGAAATTTTTTCTGGATTATTTGGCAAATTCATAAGCTGTTTTTGATATGCATAATTTGGGTCATTTGGCTTAAATTGTTCATACATTTTCATAACATTATCATCTGCGAGAGGAATTTCATAAAGTTGCCCAGAAGGTAATAATTTACATGGTTGATGTGTTTGAACTCCATTTTCCATAAATGAAATGTCATATACAACATCATAATCTACTTTGTCTGGATTAGATTTATTTTCTATTTTATTATAACTTACAACTATGCTATTAAAATCAATACTTTTGCTACCAAAAATTTCATTGTAATGCTCATCTATAAATTTTGATTGAACCTTACCAAGCCAAGCAAGTTGATCTTTCATATTTATTTCTTCAAAATCTAGCTCTTCATTATTTAGATTTTTTTCTACATTATTTTCCATAATTTTATCCTTCCGTATGTATGACATTTTTAAAATTTTTAACTGAAAATCCAAGTAAAATTAGTAAAAATCAAGCATATAAAAATTAATTTTAATTTTACCAAAATGATTATATCATAAAGAAAAAAATAAGCAAATAGAAATTTGAAAAAATCTTGACAAAACAAATTTGTTATTAGATAATATATGTTGATAACGAATGATTTATGAGAGTACAAAGGAGGAACATATAAATATGTCTTATGTTTTTAATAAAATTACAGTAAGACCACAATTGCCTGAAAGAATAGGCAAATTATATGAAATTTCTTACAATTTGTGGTGGTCTTGGAACACTGAGTTTCTTAAACTTTTCAAAATGATTGATGTTGATTTATGGGAACAATGTGAGAAAAGTCCAATTAAATTTTTAAGACAAGTTTCTCAAGATAAATTGGAAAAATCCGCTAATGATAAGGATTTCCTTGAAGAATATGATGCAGTAGTTGAAAATTTTGAAGACTATATGAATGCTGATGAAACTTGGTTTTCTAAAGAGTTTCCAGAAAACAAAGATGACATAATTGCATATTTTTCTGCAGAGTATGGATTGGATGAAACAGTGCCAATTTATTCAGGCGGTTTAGGTATACTTTCTGGAGATCATATGAAATCTGCAAGTGACATGGGTATACCAATTGTTGGTGTCGGACTTTTTTACAAAAAAGGATATTTTCATCAAGTAATTAATGGATATGGTGAGCAACAAAATATCTATAAAGATATGGATAGTAGTATTTTACCAATAAGTGCTGTAAAAGATATTGATGGAAAAGACTTGATAATTTCACTAAAATTTCCAAAGGGAAATCTATACTTAAAGGTTTGGCAAATAAATGTTGGTAGAAGAAAAATATATTTGATGGATTCTGATATTGATAAAAATATTGATGAATATAAAAATATTACGACTACTCTTTATGGCGGAGACCAAGAAATGCGTATTCAACAAGAGATTGTACTTGGCATGGGAGGAGTTAATTTACTTCATACATTAGGAATAAAACCTAATTTGTATCATATGAACGAAGGACATTCTGCATTTTTGCTATTGGAATTGATAAAAAATGTTATTAAAGAAAAAGAAGTTTCTTTTGATATTGCAAGAGAAATTGTTTCTTCAATGACAGTATTTACAACACACACACCTGTTCCAGCAGGAAATGATATATTTCCAATGGATTTGGTAGAAAAATATTTTACACCATATTGGGATAGATTGGGGATAAGTAAGGAAGAATTCTTAAGATTAGGTGTAAAACCTAATGATGATTTGAATGCTGGATTTAATATGGGAATTCTAGCTCTTAAAATTGCCGGAAAGAAAAATGGTGTAAGTAAGTTGCACGGAGCAGTTTCTAGACAATTATTTGCTGATGTATGGCCAAATATTCCACCACACGAATCACCAATTGGATATGTTACAAATGGTGTTCATACTTGCTCGTGGCTTGCTCCATCTGTAAAAAGACTTTATAATGAATATTTAGAACCATATTGGCAAGATAAAATTCAATATGATAAGGTTTGGGAAAAGATATATGACATACCTGATGAAGAATTATGGAAAGTTCATCAGGAGAGAAAAATTAGAATGCTTCAAATGGTTAAAAAACTTACAACAGATAGATTAAGAGCAAATAATTATTCTTATGATGAAATAGACCAAATAGTAGGAAACTTAGATCCAAATGTTTTAACAATAGGATTTGCTAGAAGATTTGCAACATATAAAAGAGCAACTTTGATTTTTAGAGATCTTGAAAGAATAACAAAAATATTCAATGAAAAAGATATGCCTGTTAGAATTATTTTTGCAGGTAAGGCTCATCCAAGTGATACAGAAGGATTTAATCTAATTAAATATATTCACGATTTAGCAATGAAGCCACAATTTAAAGGAAAAATATTCTTGCTTGAAAATTATAATATTGGAATGAGTAGATACTTAGTTTCAGGTGTTGATGTATGGCTAAATAATCCTCGTAGACCTATGGAAGCATCTGGCACAAGTGGACAAAAGGCTGCTGTAAATGGTGTTGTAAACTTTAGTGTACTTGATGGTTGGTGGGAAGAAGCATATGATCAAACTAATGGCTTTGCAATTGGAACAAATACAGAATATAAGAGTTATGATGACCAAGATGATCAAGATGCAAAAAGCATTTACGACACATTGGAAAACAGAATTATTCCAATGTATTATGATAAAAATGAAAAAGGCTATTCTGAAAAATGGCTTGAAGTAATGAAAAATAGTATTGCTACAAATTCAGGAAAATATAGTACTGCAAGAATGTTACAAGACTATCTTGATAGAGAGTATATTCCTTTGATTGATTTGAATAAAGAGTATTATCAAGATTTAACATCTGTTGCAGAATTGAATGAATGGAAAAAGCAAATGTATGCTAATTTTGACAAAATTGAAATTACTCAAAATAAGTCAAATTATAACGATATTACATTAGATGCAGGTAATAACATTGAAGTTTCTTGTGATGTAAAATTACCTGATGGCGCAATTGATTTGGATAGCATTGAAGCACAAGTATTTTATGGAAAAATTACTGATGATGGAATTGTTGATGATGTACAAGTTATTCCAATGAAATACGAAAAGAAAGTAAATGGAAAATTTAAATTTAATGCAAAGATTGAATTAAAATCTGGCGGAGATTATGGATATACATTTAGAGTAGTACCAAAGAACAAAATGCTTCTAGATCCAATGAACATGGACTTGATCAAATGGATAACAAATGAATAAAACGAAAAAAATATTTCCTAGATTCTAGGAAATATTTTTTTATAAAAGGGATTTAAAATTTTAAATAGAAAAAAAGAAATTTACAAAATATATATTACATTTTTATTACTTTTATTTGAAAATGCTTGAAAATTGAAAAATGTAGATATAAAATGATTTTATAAAATGTATAATTTTGTTTAAAATTATTAAAATATATTAGGAGGATTTTATTATGTCAGTTAGAGTTGCAATCAACGGATTCGGAAGAATAGGACGTTTGGCTTTTAGACAAATGTTCGGAGCAGAAGGTTATGAAATAGTTGCTATTAATGATTTAACAAGTCCAGCAATGTTAGCATACTTATTAAAACATGATACAGCACAAGGAACATATGATAAAGAGGTATCAGCTGGAGAAGATTCAATTACAGTTGATGGAAGAACAATAAAAATATATGCAGAAAAAGATGCAAGCAATTTACCTTGGGGCGAATTGAACATTGATGTTGTACTTGAATGTACAGGATTCTATACATCAAAAGAAAAATCACAAGCACACATTAATGCTGGAGCAAAGAAAGTTGTTATTTCAGCACCTGCAGGAAATGATTTACCTACAATAGTTTATGGTGTAAATGAACATACATTAAAAGCTGAAGATACTATTATTTCAGCTGCATCTTGCACAACAAACTGCTTAGCACCAATGGCAGATGCATTGAATAAATATGCACCAATTCAATCTGGAATTATGTGCACAATTCACGCATATACTGGCGACCAAATGTTATTGGATGGACCACAAAGAAAAGGTAATTTAAGAAGAGCTAGAGCTGCAGCTGCTAACATAGTACCTACATCTTCAGGTGCTGCAAAAGCTATAGGATTAGTTATTCCAGAACTTAATGGAAAATTAATTGGAGCTGCTCAAAGAGTTCCAGTTATCACAGGTTCTACAACAATTTTAACTGCTGTAGTTAAAGGCGAAAATATTACAAAAGAATCAATTAATGAGGCTATGAAAGCACATCAAAGTGAAGTATTTGGATATAACGAAGATGAAATTGTTTCATCAGATGTTATTGGTATGCATTATGGTTCATTATTTGATGCCACACAAACAATGTGCTTAGATATGGGAAACGGATTATATCAAGTACAAGTTGTTTCTTGGTATGATAATGAAAATTCATATACAACACAAATGGTTAGAACAATAAAATATTTTGCTGAATTAAATTAGTGATTTATGAAAAAGGAGGCGCAAGTTTTTGCGCCTTTATATGTCTTTAAAAGGTTTATAGGCAACCTTTCAAAAACCTAAATATATTTTTGAGGATATTATTATGAATAAAGTTACAATTAGAGATATTGATTTAGATGGAAAGAAAGTTTTATTAAGAGCAGATTTTAATGTGCCACTTGATGAAAACCAAAACATAACAGATAAAACAAGAATTGTTGCAGAGTTACCTACAATAAAATACATATTAGAGCACAATGCAAAATTAATTATGTGTTCACATTTAGGTAGACCAAAGGGACAAGTTGTACCTACTATGTCTTTAGCACCTGTTGCTAAAGAGCTATCTGCACAACTTGGACAAGATGTAAAATTAGCAAGTGATATAGTTGGAGATTCTGCTAAATCTTTAGTTGCTAATATGCAAAATGGTGATGCTATTCTTCTTGAAAACGTAAGATTTGATGCAAGAGAAGAAGCAAATGAACCAGAATTTGCAAAGGAATTAGCATCACTTGCAGATGTATATGTAAACGATGCATTTGGTACTTGCCATAGAGCACATGCTTCAACAGCAGGAGTTGCAAGTTATTTACCATCTGCTTGCGGTTTCTTAATTGAAAAAGAAATTTCAGTTTTAGGAGATACTTTGAACAATCCAGAAAGACCATTTGTTGCAATTCTAGGTGGAGCAAAGGTTTCTTCAAAAATTGGTGTAATTGATGCATTACTTGATAAAGTAGACACTCTATTAATCGGTGGCGGAATGGCTTATACATTCTATAAATCAATGGGCTATGGAGTAGGAAATTCAATTTGTGAAGTTGACAAAGTTGACTTGGCTCAAGATTTGATGAAAAAAGCAAAAGAAAAAGGAGTTAAAATGTTAATTCCTGTCGACAATGTTATTGGAAAAGAATTCAAGGCAGATACTGAAAGCAAAGTCGTAGCATACAATGAAATTCCAGATGGTTGGGAAGGATTTGATATTGGACCTAAAACAGTTGCAATGTATGAAGAAGAATTGAAAAAGGCTAAAACAGTATTATGGAATGGACCAGTTGGACTATTTGAATTTGATCAATTCGCAAAAGGAACAAATGAACTTGCAAATTGCTTAGCAAACCTTACTGATTGCAAAACAATAATCGGCGGTGGAGATAGTGCTGCTGCAATTACCAAAATTGGACTAGCAGACAAAATGACTCATATTTCAACAGGTGGTGGTGCATCTCTTGAATATATTGAGGGAAAAGCACTTCCAGGAATTGAATGTTTACCAAATAAAGAATAAAATTTAAAATATACAAAGGAGAGAATTAATTTTGAGAAGAAATATAATTGCTGGAAATTGGAAGATGAATATGTTGCCAGATCAAGCAATGGAATTCATAAGCAAATTGGCACCAAAAGTAAAAAATAAAAAAAATGAAATAATACTTTGCGTGCCATATACAGATTTATTTTATACTTTGTTAACAGCACAACAAACCAATATTCACATTGGTGCACAAAATTGTCATTATGAAGAAAGTGGAGCATTTACTGGAGAAATTGCTCCACAAATGTTGAAATGCATAAATGTAGAATATGTTATAATAGGTCATTCTGAAAGAAGAAAATATTTTAATGAAACAGACGAAACTGTTAATTTGAAAGTAAAGTCTGCATTGAAACATGGCTTGAAACCTATAATTTGCATAGGCGAAACCTTGGAAGAGAGAGATGAGAATAAAACTGAAGAAGTTTTAATAAAACAAATAACAAAAGACCTTGAAGGCTTGACATTAGAAGACTTAAGCAATATAATAGTGGCGTATGAGCCTATTTGGGCAATTGGCACAGGCAAGAGTGAAGATGCAACAGACGCAAATAACACAATAAAGACTATTAGAAGTAAGATAAAGGAAATTTTCAATACAGAAGATGTTTCTATACTTTATGGTGGAAGTGTAAAACCAGAAAATTGCAAAAATATATTTTTGCAATCTGATATTGATGGTGCATTGGTTGGCGGAGCAAGCCTTGATGTTAATTCGTTCTTACAAATAATTGATGCACAAAATTAGAATTAAAAGATTTTTATAAAATTTTATCAGTTCTAAAATATATGGAATTGATAATTATTAGAGAAGTATTTAAAACATAATTTATATGCACACTTTTAAATAATAGGCAGATGAAAGGAAAAAATATGGAACACAAAAAAACAACAATGTTAATGATACTCGATGGATTTGGAGAAAATGGCAATACAACTGGAAATGCAATTGCAAATGCTAATAAGCCAAATATTGATAAACTAATGATGACATGTCCTAAAGCAAATGTATATGCAAGCGGTGCTGCAGTAGGTTTACCAGAAGGACAAATGGGAAACTCAGAAGTTGGACATACAAATATAGGAGCAGGAAGAATTGTATATCAGGATTTAACTAGAATTACAAAGTCTATTGAAGATGGAGATTTCTTCAGCATTCCTGAGCTTGTAGATGCAATTGAAAATTGCAAAAAGAACAACACAAAATTACACATAATGGGATTAGTTTCAGATGGTGGAGTTCATAGTCATCAAAGACATTTATATGCATTACTTGAACTTGCTAAAAGAAGAGGAATGGATAACAACGTATTTATTCATTGCTTTATGGATGGTAGAGATACACTTCCAGCAGCAGGTGAGGGATATATACAAAAATTAGAGGATAAAATCAAAGAAAAAGGTGTTGGAAAAATAGCAACCATTTCTGGTAGATTTTATGCAATGGATAGAGATAAGAGATGGCAAAGAGTTCAAAAGGCTTATGATGCCATGGTAAATGGAATAGGAGAAAAAGCAACATCTCCAATTCAAGCAATTGAAAGCTCTTATCAAAAAGAAGTATTTGATGAATTCGTTGTACCAACAGTTATCTATAATGGAGACAAACCAGTTGCTACAATTGAAGATGGAGATTCTGTAATATTCTTTAATTTCAGACCTGATAGAGCTAGACAAATAACTAGAGCAATTGTTGATCCTGATTTTAAAGAGTTTGAAACAAAGAAAATGCCAAACTTACATTTTGTAACAATGACAAATTATGATTCAACAATTCCAAATGTTAAAGTTGCTTTCAAAGAAGAAAAACTTTCAAATACATTTGGCGAATATATTAGTAAAAAAGGTTTGACACAATTAAGAATTGCAGAAACAGAAAAATACGCACATGTTACATTCTTCTTTAATGGCGGAAGAGAAGAGCCATACAAAGGCGAAGACAGAATATTGGTACCTTCACCTAAAGTTGAAACTTATGATATGAAGCCAGAAATGAGTGCTTATGAAGTTACAGAAAATGTACTTAAAGCTATAGAAGAAGAAAAATATGATGCAATTATTTTGAACTTTGCTAACCCAGATATGGTAGGACATACAGGAAACTTGGAAGCAGCAACAAAAGCTGTTGAAGCGGTTGATGAATGTGTAGGAAAAATAGTTGAAGCATTGAAAAAACATGATGGTCAATTATTATTAACTGCAGATCATGGAAATTGTGAGCAAATGATTGACTACAAAACAGGAGATCCATTTACATCACATACAACAAACCCAGTTCCATTAATCTTATTTGGAAGAAAAGATGTCAAATTAAAAGATGGAAAACTTTGCGATTTGGCACCAACACTATTAGATTTAATGGGATTAGATAAGCCAAGCGAAATGACTGGAGAAAGTTTACTAGTAAAATAAAATATATGAAGTAATTTTCGGAGTAAAAATGCAAAATAATAATGAAATTGGAAAATTATATAGAAGTATTATGGAAATACTAAATGCATCTGTACCAGAAAATTGGCAGAGTATTTACTTGTATGCTTCTGTTCTCTATGGGAGAACAGGAGAAATGTACTTCTATTATTATCCCAAAAGGCTTATTAAATCTAAGCCAATAAATTGCTATGAAATATCGGACAAATTTGGAATAGATGAAATTGCTTATAATAAAAATTTAGATAAAATATATAGTTATCTTAAAGCATTAAATAATTTAATGTATAACAAATGGTCAAATGTTACAATTATAATGAAAGACAATTTTTTCACGATTGAGTACCATTTTGACGATTTGCTTCATTCAAAATATAATGATGAACAAAGAAGAGTAATTTGGTCTCATAAGTATTTGAAAACTCCTATTGAGAGTTTGAAAGAAAAAGATCGTGAATTGATTGAAAATTATAAAGATGAATGTATGATTAGACCAATGACCTATACTGAAGTTATTGATAAAAATTATAATGACTCAGGTATAAAAAAGAATGGTTTTGAAAGTCAAGAAAATACATATATACCAGAAAGAAAATCGGATATTAAAAATCCGTTCTTGAAATTTTAATATTGTTAATAATTTGAATTTTAAATTCAAATTAAAATAAATTAGTGTTGATATTAACACTGTACATATTTTTTAGGAGGAAAGAAATGAAAGACTTTTTAGGAATTGAAAAAATAAAAGCATTAGAGGTGCTAGATTCAAGAGGAAACCCAACAGTACAAGTTGAGGTAGTTACAGAAGATGGTTCAGAAGGAGTTGCATTAGTTCCATCAGGAGCTTCTACAGGAAGCTTTGAAGCTGTTGAACTAAGAGATGGCGACAAATCAAGATACATGGGAAAAGGTGTATTAAACGCAGTAAAAAATGTTAACGAAATCGTTGCACCAAAGATGGAAGGAATGAATGTATATGATCAAATAAAAATTGATAAAACATTACTTGAAATTGATGGTACTCCAAACAAAGGTAAATTAGGAGCAAACGCTACATTAGGTGTTTCACTTGCTTGCGCAAAAGCAGCAGCAGCCTCATTAGGAATGGAACTTTACAATTACATTGGTGGAGCAAATGCAAAAACATTACCTGTTCCAATGATGAACGTTCTTAATGGTGGAAAACATGCTGACAATACTGTAAGTTCACAAGAATTTATGATTATGCCAGTTGGTGCTCCAAACTTTACAGAAGCATTAAGATGGTGCGCTGAAACATATCACACATTAAAAACAATATTAAAAGAAAAAGGTTTAGCTACTGCAGTTGGAGATGAAGGTGGTTTTGCACCAAATCTACAAAATGATGAAGAGGCTTTACAATTATTAGTAGAGGCTATTTCAAGAGCTGGTTACAAACCAGGAGAAGACATAGCATTAGCTACAGATATTGCTTCAACAGAAATGTATGATGAAGCTAAAAAAATAGGAGAAGAAGGAAAATATTATTTCTGGAAAACTAAGGAATTAAAAACAGCTGATGAAATGATTGACTGGATTTCATACTTAGTTGAAAAATATCCACTTATTTCTATTGAAGATGGTCTTGCAGAAGAGGACTGGGAAAACTGGAAGAAACTTACTGCTAAACTTGGAAACAAAGTTCAATTAGTTGGAGATGATTTGTTTGTAACAAACATCACAAGATTACAAAAAGGTTTAGACAATGATGTTGCTAACAGCATTTTAATTAAACTAAATCAAATTGGAACTTTAACAGAAACATTAGATGCAATTGAACTTGCAAAGAAGAATGGATATACTGCTGTTGTTTCACACAGAAGTGGTGAAACAGAAGATACAACTTTAGCAGATGTTGCAGTTGCTACAAATGCTGGACAAATCAAAACAGGTGCACCATGCAGAACAGACAGAGTTGCTA